>JAJYVK010000405.1 GCA_021792075.1 Actinomycetes bacterium
AGCGTTACGCTGAGGACTGCATCACCTCGTCACCGCCGCCTCCGCCAACGCCCGTGTGCTTTCAAATCCGGACCAGACGCCTCTGGTTACCTGGTTTCCGGGTCAGCTCACAAAGAAACGCGTCGGATTTCTTGGTGCTTGAGGGCCGGTGGTGCCAGCCTATAAATTTCTTCTGCTGCACTGGTGGCAAACTCTTGCCCCGTTCTCGCCCACCTTCTCTCCCCCCGGACACTGACGTCCCAGACTCCCTCTCCGTGTGGATCACCTAAACAAGATACATTATGCTCACTTACCCTGCGACTGTACGTAAGGGTCTCATCACTGAACCATCTTCTGCTATCTACCATCCCGACGCTGTCCACATCCTACAAGACGACCACTTCCACCCCGATCTTCCTCACGACGTCTGCTTCCAGCCTCAATTGCAGTCTCCTTTTCAATATACTCCTGACATCCACTTCGTCTCTCCACCTTCCTCTGCGCCTCCTTCACCCATCTTCTCCTTTTCCTCTTCGCCGGCATCGTCGCCTTCTAACCCGGTCGCGACTGAGTATTCGACTGCCGGCGGCCACAGCAACAGCAGCTCATTTCTCGAGGCTCCTTCGATGACACCTACATCATCTTACAACCCCTCCATCCAGATTCAGCAGTCTACGTCACCACCTGCTTCGCAACCTTATCTTGCACCATCCTCCCAATATTATCAACAACCCTATTTCTTTGACGACGCTTCCATGTTAGCGCAGCAACAACCCGTGACCAACAACCACGGCTGGGACAGCAACCTGCAGCTGCTGAGCCCGGCTCACATTCCGGCAAACGGCCTCCCTCGGGTACCCTCGCCTAACACGAAGAATGCCCATCGGAAATCCAGCAGTAGCAGTGCGCCCGTTTCCAAGCCGCTCCCCACGCCCGTTCAGACTCCAATCCAGAACTCGTTCCTTGCAACACCCTTCCAGAGCTACGACCCATCGCCGCAGAATGGGAATTCGGATGCGGAGATTGCGATGAGACAGGCCATGTTGGAACAACAGCAACAGCAGCAGCAACAGCAGCAGAGGTCACATCAGCACCAGCGCAGTGATCATTCCCTGGCGCCTTCAATATCGACTGTCAGCCATAACTCCCCGGTGACTCCTCAGACTAGTTATGACGATATCGATGATGCGTCCAAGGTGATGGCCAATGAATACCATACCAACTTCAACAATGCAAGCACGATGGGGATACCGAAGCTGAATCGCACCATTTCCGACGTCTACCAAGATGAACTCTACAACACGGCCATCATGCCCGCCTCGCAGGTTTCCAAGAAGCCTAGCGGCAACCAACAGATGCTCAACCCCTATCGCAACGTCTTCGCCGATCGACTCCAGGCAGCCAACCAAGGCCACTTGTCTGCACGACAGTCTATCAACCGCGAACGATCTCCCTTCCGACAAAACTCGCCTCTGGCAGCTGAGTTCACCAATGTCGCCCTGCAGCCGTCATCGCAGCTCAACACCAGCATGCCTATCGCCCAGAGTGGCGTGCACATGCCCCAAACGACTGCCCCGGGGGAGCCCAAGACCATGTCTCCTAAGGATGCGCTCTTGGACTTCAACGAGGGCGAGGATGCGGCCATGCCTCCGTTGTTCTCGAACCAATCGGACTTCAATTTGGGTGATGCCTTGGGCCAATTACGACGTGAAAGCTCTTCATCGTTCCGACAGCCCCAGAACTTCAACACTATGGAGTCGTACCCGAATCAATACCCGACCGCGGGAGTGCCCCAGCAGTACCCCTTTGCGGCTCCCCAGGCAGCATCACAACATGAACGACGCCTGTCGCAGTCACCGCCGCAGCCGCAGCAGCCGCAGCAGAACAACATGTTGCAGCAGACTCCTGAGTTTCCTGCATCTCTGCCTAGCCTTGAGTCGACTGGCAGCGAAGGAATTCCCAGCACTGAGATGTCACCACCGGAAGCGCCTGCCAAGGTGAAGAACCTCTCGCGACCGGCCAACACGTCTTCTGACAGCGGTACTTACACGTGCACCTACCATGGCTGTACCCTACGGTTCGAATCGCCCGCTAAGCTTCAAAAGCACAAGCGTGAAGCTCATCGCCAGACTACGCCCGGTGGCCACCTTTTGACGCGGGATGTATCGGCCCGCAACTCACAGGCCGGTCCCCACAAGTGCGAACGGATCAACCCATCTACGGGGAAACCATGCAATTCAGTATTCTCTCGACCTTACGATTTGACGCGACATGAAGATACGATCCACAATGCACGTAAGCAAAAGGTCCGGTGTCACCTCTGTACTGAGGAGAAGACATTCTCGCGAAACGATGCATTGACCAGGCATATGCGAGTGGTTCACCCTGAAGTCGATTGGCCCGGCAAACAGCGACGCAGAGGCCGAGAGTGAAGGGACCCTCAGTGAACCACCCTCCCCCCACCTCCCTCTCTCTCTTGGTCCGAGCGAGTGTCCTTCATTGATCGATCGATGTTATGACGCAATGTGGATAACTTAAAGCCTTTGACGTCATTGCTAATTCTACTTTGGGAAGAAGATCGCTGCTGGGTCCGGATCTGCGGGTTGACCTTCCGTTTTGGATCTGACCTGGAACAACTACGATGACGTCAGTGGGTTCCTCAAATTTACGGGGAAAACGATGAGCACGCGTTACGTCATTTTACTTTGTCCTAGACCTTTAATGATGTTTCTTTCTATTTCTATTTTATTCGTTTTCAGGGTTTGCAAGCGAGCATTGTTTTTTATTCTTTCGCATTTTCGAGTTGGGGATTAGATTTGCGCTTGTTTGTTGCATGAAAAAACCGCGTTTGGGCAGGCAGACTGGGTCTCGTCATGATCATGTTATGAAATCGTTTTGCTCACCCTTTCTATGTACTATATTGTTTGGACATGCAGGTGTCGCATGTACACCTGAGATTGTTTATTGTGTTGCATTGGGTCGGCATGGTGTACAGATTGGATTCTTCGTACAGAGGCTGCGCGGGACATTGTATACTATGGGAATTGTACAGATTGGATTCTTCGTACAGAGGCTGCGCGGG
>JAJYVK010000406.1 GCA_021792075.1 Actinomycetes bacterium
GGGCCAGTCGATCTCAGCCATTCGCGAAGGGTGGGTGGAGTTGAGCGATGGCACGACGATCCCTGCGGACCTGGTAATCATGGCAATCGGGGTGCGGCCTGATACGAGGCTTGCGAAGATGGCTAGGCTCGAGATCGGTCCCAGAGGGGGTATTAAAACCAACTCATATAATCAGACAAGCGATCCTGACATCTATGCCATCGGCGACGCGGTTGAGAAGGTCGACGCTGTCGACGGAGCCACCTCGCTGGTCCCGCTCGCAAACATTGCAAATCGTCAAGGGCGGGTTGTGGCTGACCATATAACAGGGAGAGAGACCCGGTGGGTTCCTGCGATCGGGACCGCTATCGTAAAGGTGTTCGATCTCACCGTAGCCACAGCAGGCTGGAACGAGAAGCGGCTGCGGGCCGCCGGCCGAGCTTATGTGCCGATCCATGCTCATCCAAATTCCCATGCCGGATATTACCCGGGTTCGAAGAGCATGGCGATCAAGATCCTCATCGATCCGCATACCCATTTCATATTAGGTGCTCAGGCGGTGGGGCGAAAAGGCGTCGACAAGCGGATCGATGTCATCGCTACGGCAATGAGGGCGGGTCTACGCGCCCAGGATTTGGCCGATCTCGAACTCGCATACGCCCCTCCCTTCGGATCAGCCAAGGATCCAATCAATATGCTCGGCTATATTGCGGAAAACCTGACAAGCGGCTTCAGCAAGAGTATCCAGTGGGACCAACTCCAGTCGCGGCTTGAGAGCGGTGAAGTTTTCGTCGACGTGCGCACGGATGAGGAGTTCTCCAGGGGCCACATTCCGGGATCATTGAATATCCCTGTTGACGAACTGCGGGATCGTCTGGACGAGCTGCCCGGCGACGAGGTCGTCATCTACTGCCAAGTGGGGATCAGAGGCCATACCGCAGCTTCACTTCTCCGGAGCTACGGATACGATGCTGCCAACCTTGACGGCGGGTATCAGACGTGGATCAATTCACCGGCCGGCGCCGTAGCTAACTCCTATGTGTGATCCAGTCGTACACCGTCTGCCTCCAGCCGACCTGGCGGTCTGAAATCAGGACTTATCTTCCAAGGCAGAGTCGTCTGGTCTTGACGTCAAGCACGATTCTTTCGCTTTCTTCTGTGCCCGTCGTGCTGCAGTGCCCCAAGAAGGAGAGCTGAAGCGGTTGTAGAATCACATAGTGAGACGGATGTCACAGCTTTTTAAATTTCTTACGTATACGTACAACATGTCTTAGCAGGGAATATGTTCTTATAGCCTCATTTTCTTGGCCCTGACTATTTTGAACTTTCGCAAAAACGTCTGTAATGTTGGCATTCGTAAAGGTCTTTGCGAGTTGCGACGTTTTCAGTTGAGTTCTAGCTGCAGAAATAAGAGATGGTATCAAGTCGAATGAACTAGGGGGCCGAAGTGGCGGGGCAAACCATTGGCTTGTGCAGTGGTTGGAAATAGTACACCGCCGCTAATCAGTTCATCAGTCGCAGGCTTTCTTAGTGAAGCAACACCCGCACAGTTCAAAGACTTCCAAAACCATATGTTCGGTGGATGCGGAATTGTGAGTCCAAAAGGGTACCGGGAGATAGGAAGGTCGATGCAAGAGCTTTACAACGCTGCAAACTGGCTGGTTGACCGTCATGTAGAGGCTGGAAACGGTGCGAGGATCGCGGTAGAGTCCGGGGAGCGCAAGTACACCTATGCCGACATGCAATGCGAGCTCTTTCGCGTGCAGCATGCGCTTTCGGTGCTCCAAGTCCGGCAGGAGGACAGGGTGGCTCTGGTTCTCAACGACGAGGTCGCCTTCCCGTCTTGGTTTCTCGGAAGCATGAGGTCCGGAATAGTTCCCATTCCTCTCTCTACGATGCTTAACGGAGAGGAGCTCGGTTTCGTGATCGACGACTCCCGTGCATCAGTGGTAGTCCTTTCCGCGCCATACGCGAAGTGGCTCCCGACGATAAGGAGTATCGCCCAAGATCTGAAGCGCGCTGTAATAGTTGGAGATCTTGACGAAGAGGCACGCAAGATAGTCCGCGGCGAAATGGAGGTGGGCATCTACTCCTGGTCCGACTTCGATGATGTGGGCGAAGCTCCGACGGCGCGGACAGGGGCAGACTCTCCAGGCTTCTGGCTCTACAGCTCCGGAACCACCGGTTCTCCAAAGGGCGTGATGCACCGGCAAAAGGCTTTGGAGGTGACGGCCGTAAACTACGGCAGGTCAGTTATAAAGATCCAGCCGGAGGATCGCTGTCTTTCAGCTGCCAAACTCTTCTTTGCCTTTGGACTCGGCAACTCTCTGACATTTCCGTTTTCGGTCGGCGCCACTTCGATTCTAAATCCGGCTTGGGCTACCCCGAAGTCCGTCGCCGAGGCTCTGGAGCTGTATCGACCCAGCATCTTTTACGGCAGCCCAGGACTTTTGGCGTCGATCATGGACAACCAAGTTTCACCAGATGTGATGTCATCTCTCCGGCTGGTGGTAGTCTCCGGGGAAGCGCTGCCAGCTGAGATACACCGCCGATTCACTGAGCTCTACAAAGTTCCTGTCCTGGATGGTGTTGGCTCGACCGAGGCGTTGCACATGTTCATGTGTAACCGGGTCGGGGAGGAGCGTCCCGGTACGTCGGGCAGGCCGGTGGAGGGATATGAGGTCAAGCTGATCGATGGCGATGGAGTAGAGGTTACAAGTCCGGAGACTCCCGGTTATCTTCACATCAAGGGAGACTCCATTGCGACCGGCTACTGGTGCCGCTACGAGTCGGCCAAGAAGGCCTTCGTAGGCGAGTGGCTCCGAACTGGGGATGTCTATACAAAGACACAGGACGGCTACTACCATTTCCTTGGTCGCGACAACGATATGATCAAGATCGGTGGAATTTGGGTTTCTCCGGCTGAAGTGGAGTCAGTTTTGACCGAGCATCCCGGTGTACTCGAAGCGGCGGTGGTTGGTGCCCGGACCATAACCGGCCTCGAGACAGCGGTGGCTTTCGTAGTTCCAAAATCGGGAAAGATTCTTGAAGCCGCCTCGCTTGAGCAGCATTGCAGGG
>JAJYVK010000407.1:0-1342 GCA_021792075.1 Actinomycetes bacterium
CATCAGGGCTAAAAGGCGTCGCTTGGATTTCTTCCAATGGATACATATCGAAATACTGAGAGGGAACGATCCAGGGAACGTGCGGCTTATAAAAGCCAACGCCAATAAACCAGGGATCGTCCGGCTGCTTCTTCCGATTTTCCAGAAATGCAATTGCCGCGTCGGCAACAAGGTAATCCGTATGCAGTTCTTGGCCGGATCTAGATTCATGCATCGCAATACAGGCACCTAAGCCACCGCCACCTGGTACTTTCGCGCCTATTGGATCTCCCTGACCCGGCCAACACTCAGGACCGCAGCCGGGAGTACTGATTTTGCCTTCCTGCCATCTCGTTGCGAAATGCAAATTCTGAGGGGTGAAGTGCGTAAGCAATGCTTCTTCCTTGACGTGGTCCACACCCGCTGGGTTTGCCGTCTCGCTCCAACTGGGAGGGTCATCCAGACCAGACGTACCGATTTGCTCTGGGTTGCCGTAGTGATAGATCTTACCCGACCGCGCGGTGAAATAGCCGTTGTTTAGAAATGCCTGCGGCAGAGTCACGACCTCGGGCAAAGCTTGCCGAAAATGCGTTTGAAGGTCATAAACCCTGGTCGTGTCCGGCGCCAATCCGGTCATCAGCGAAGTTCGCGACGGACTGCACCACGCATACTGGCAGTAAGCGTGCCGGAAGCGTACGCTCGACTTACCGAGACGCTCCAGATTGGGCGTTTTGATCGGATTGCCATAGATCCCGAGTCGCGTACAGCAGTCGTCCGTTGAGATGAAGAGCACATTTCGTTTACGCGACCTACTGCCCAGAATCGCTGGAGATCGAAGTTCTGTCCGATTCGAGGTGTCCGCGCCCGAACTGAGGCTACCGACAGCGCTAGAGAGCACAGGCGCGGCAACGGCACCTGCACTCGCTTGCTTAAGAAACAACCGGCGCGAAATGTTGGCGTTTTTCACTCTCTGATCCTCCTTGGTTTCTGATAGCCTGAATTTGTTCTCTTTGTAGCCGAATTTCTGCCGTGCCTCGTTGCGTCTGAACTTTCAGTTGATGGTAAGGTGATAACGGATCATCAACGGGGCACGTATGGAAGGCGCATACATCAGATGTCCGTGGTAAAAGCAATGTTCGCCCAGGAAGAAGACATGGTCGAAACTCCACAGTACGGCTTCATCGTCCATGATCCCTTTCTGTTCCAGCACTGCAAAACTCCGCCTATGCATTCATCATTGCATTGCATTCTGTAATAGTGATCCGTCACGGATTCTCCGAGGGAGCGCGGTTTCTTGTATAGATCAGTTTGCGCCTGTCTGGTTGCCAACTCCGGTACCGTAAAGCGTGATTGCTTTCTGCAA
>JAJYVK010000407.1:1352-3052 GCA_021792075.1 Actinomycetes bacterium
AGGGCACGTGCTCGGCTGAGTCGCCGGCAAAGATGATGAATTTACCTGGATAAACGATCCATTTGTGTGCGCGCAGATCATAATGGGCAAATGCACGTCGATCGAGATGTAGAACAACATGTTTGCTCTTCCCGGGTTGCAGCGCGAGCCGGGCAAACCCCTTAAGCTCTTTGACAGGCTCGTCCATTCTTGGTGATGAATCGCCGACATAGAGCTGCACTACTTCCTCTCCAGCTCGCGATCCAGTATTTGTCACATCCAGAGAAACCCGAATGGGACGGTCAATGGTTGGTTTAGCAGGGGTCACCGTCAAATCACTTAACGCGAAGGTCGTATAACTTAATCCATATCCGAACGGATACTGGGCCTTTACGCCAGCGTGATCATAGTATCTGTATCCGAGAAAAAGACCTTCCTTGTAATCGACTCCTCGTGCATTTCCCTGGGGATAGTAGCTGTCGTGGACGGGACTCTCTGTCCAGGTTCGATCAAATGTAATGGGCAGTTTTCCAGACGGATTTACATCGCCGAACAGAACTCGGGCAAGTGCATGGCCTGCCTCCTGCCCCGAATACCATGCTTCGAGAATGGCGGGGACATGGTCAGCCCATGCGTGCATGTCGACCGCGCCACCATTTGTCAGGACGACGACGGTTCGTGGATTAGCTTTGACGATTTCGCGAATGAGTTGTTCCTGCCCAAAAGGAAGGTCGAAAGTGCGGTCAAGTGCCTCACGCTCCAGGTAATCATTGAAACCGACACACAAGATAACGGTGTCCGCATGTCTGGCTAAAGCAACTGCTCTCGGATCGACAATATCCTTGTCTGCGATAATACCGAGTCCAAAGGGTGTCTTTCCGCCGCCACTCAACCAACTCCCTCTCTTGTACTCAACCGTAATATGGTAGACATGACCTGCATCTAGGAAAACTGGTTTGAAGTGCGGTTCATAGACCCCCATCCCATGCCGCTCATACATAACTTTTCCGTCAAGATAGACATACACAGAGCTATTGCCCTGAAGGACAGAGACAAATGAGTGCAACCCCGTTGATTTAGGCCGATAAAAGCCCTCCCAACGAGCAGAGGCAGGAGCAAAGCCCGGGCATTTGCCGTGCCTGGGATCGCACCATTCAAAATCAAGCTTTTCATCAATTCGATTTACGACCGGAGCACCAGTCAAATCTGCCGTGGAGAAGTATTCCCCTTCGAGTCCGCGCGCCTGACGCCCTGTTTCATCCGTGTACCGCGTCTGATCGAAGATCTGGTCTGGGAAGCGTACTCCTGCATTCCAAGTCACCGTAGATTTCAGTCCTAAATAATCGGCAATCCCGGTGTAAAAGCTGACTGGCTTGAAGCCAGAGATCTGAGCACTGCCCCCACCGGATGGGACTGCTGGATATGCATCTGGTCCGATTACAGCAATGGTGCGTTGACGGTCTGATTTTAGCGGCAAGAGGGCATTTTGATTCTTGAGCAGCACCGTGCCCTCTTCGGCGACTGATAATGCAACTTTTCGATCAGTCTCATCGTAAAGAGGGATAGAAAGATCGGGAAATCGCTCCTTGCCGAGTAGCTGGTATTCGATTTCCCTACGGAGAATGCGACGAACCTTATCGTCGATGACACTCTTTGCAACACGGCCGTCTTGAACCGCCGGCAACAGAGTTGCCTCATTCATGGCCTTGGCTCGAGGCATC
>JAJYVK010000408.1 GCA_021792075.1 Actinomycetes bacterium
GATGCAACAACAGCTGCGCATTCTGCATCGTGCCTTCGGTTCGAGGGAGAGAGGCATCGCGAAGCTTCGACCATATAGTTGCAGAAGTTGAAAGCCTTGCCAGTCAGGGTGTCACAGAGGTCACGCTGCTAGGTCAGAATGTCAATTCTTACGGGAGAGACATTACTCTCGCGCTTCGCAAGGAGCCAGGTGTGTCAGTTGCGTCGGCGGGTCCTTATTGGCCCCGGGACAGAAGGGTCCGCCCGCTCTTTTCGGATCTCTTGCGTGAGGTGGGTTCGCTGCCTGGGATATCCCGGGTGAGATTCACCTCTCCGCATCCGAAGGATCTTCGAGTGGAGACGATTGCAGCCATGGCGGAGACCCCCTCAGTTTGTGAACACCTTCACCTGCCGCTGCAGTCTGGATCGGACCGCATTCTTTCTTTGATGCATCGCGGTTACGACTCGGCGAAGTATCTGGAGAAGCTTGCTCTCGCTCGGGCAGCGATTCCGGGACTCGCGGTGACTACGGACATAATCGTAGGGTTCCCGGGAGAGACCGAGGAAGATTTCGAGCGTACTTTAGAAGTGGTTTCCGAGGCCCGTTACGACGGCGCGTATACTTTCATTTTCTCTCCAAGGCCTGGAACCGAGGCCGCCTCAATGACCGATCTGTTTGTTTCCGAGGAGGTGATTGCAGAGCGATTCGAAAGATTGAAGATCGTGATCGACCGATCTGCTTTTCAAAAGCACACAGAGAGAGTTGGAAAGATAGAGGAGGTCCTTGTCGAGGGGCGTTCGAAAAAGAATTCTGAGCTTTGGTCCGGAAGGACAAGACAGCATAAGCTTGTGCACTTTTCAATGCCGTCTCATTTCGAGCCGGTTTCAAAAGCGTTCGGTGGAGGTGCTTACGCTAATGTGCGGATCAATTCAGCTGCCCCGTACTATCTTCGGGGAGAGCTTGTGGAGATTTTGGATTATCCTCGCCGGAAGAGAAGGTTAGAATTCACCGTTGGCTGACTAGCATTTGTTGTGTTGGAGATTTCCTCGCTGCTCCGAGATTGATCGCTTAAACATTGACTTTTCGAGGGGGGTAAGCTCTATGGCTGATTTGGTCAAGCAGGCTATCGAAGATATTCCCAATCAGGCGGGGACGCTCCAAAAAGAGAATGGGAGCGATTTCAAAATTGTCCCCGTGAAGGCCTTGCCAATCGTGGCTGCAGTCATCATCGGGCTGATCGTGAGCATAGCGGGAAACTGGCACTGGCCGCTGGATTTCTATCACGTGGTCGGTGGCGGACTGTGGACCGGGATTGACCTGTTTGTGGGATTCGTGGTTGGTCCGATCATCGGTCGGATGTCGGTTCCGGCTCGAATGGAGTTCTCGTCACGATTCATGCCAAAGATGCTTCTGATCATGCCAACCGTGGTGACTATGACCCTAGGCTCTGGGTTCCAGCTGGCGCGAAAACTGGGCGATCTCAACTCTGGCGCTTCAACTCATGGCTGGCTTGTTGCCTCCTTCGTCGTTGTTGCAGTTATGACTGTCATTGCTCTGGGAGTTCTGGAGCCTGCCAATATTGCTGTTCTATTCGAACTGAAGAAGGAGCATCCCGATGGGATGGTCATCGGCAGGTTAATGAGGCGCTTCATCTACACTGCCGGTATTACTGGCGCTATGCAGGTAGCGACCCTCGTTATCATGACAAAGGTGGCGACGTCATGAGCAGCGTGTCGCAAGAGCAGCATGGCGGCACGAAAATGGAGTCGGGTTCAGCTGCACTGAAACGAAGTCAGCTTCCGCCAATAACGGAGGTCGGCGTAGGCGCCCTGATCCTGGTTGTGATCGGGGGCGTGTACCTCTCCTCTTACTATCCACGTAGATCCCCGCTGCTATTGCCAACAATTTTGGCGGTTGTTTCGGCGGTGATGGTGATCGTCAATATTGCGATGATTTCACGCTCGGAGAGCCTAGCCAAGGCCCTCTTTCTCAAAGTGGGGAAGTGGGCCCTATTGGCATACATAGTGGTGGCAGGAATGCTCGAGTATGTCTTCGTCCTAGACGGTACACGTGGCAATGCGTTGATCCTTCTAAGTCTGATGCTCCTCATCTTTGCCGTCGATGTTCCCGTTATCATTGCCTTTACAGTTGCCAGGTATTCCAGCACCTCGCCAGGAGTGGAAAGTTAGAGTTGATCGCTGGGGAATTTGGGGTTTGCCGAGCGGACTTTGTTCTTAGTTAGTGAATTATGATTGTCGATCGTGCAAGATATCATCCCGCCGGTTAGTCCACTTCTAGCTCTAATCGGGCCGACAGCCTCTGGCAAGACCACAATAGCAACTGAGCTTGCCAGGCAGTTCAAGCGCTTAGAGCTTGTCAGCATCGACTCCATGACGGTGTACCGGTCGATGGACATCGGCACGGCCAAGCCTCGTGGTGAGGAATTGAAGGGGATACATTACCACCTCCTCGACATGGCTGATCCATGGGAAGAGTACTCCGTCTTACGATTCCAGACCGATGCTCGTAACGCGCTGGATGAAATTGCTGCACATGATGGAATTGCGCTTCTGGTTGGCGGGACCGGCCTTTATTACCAGGCTGTGGTTGACGGCCTTGAGATTCCAGGTCAATGGCCGCAGGTTCGCGAGGAACTTGAGGAGGTGGCCGCCTCACGAGAGGGGTTGGGCCTTTTGTATCGTAGATTGGCGGAACTAGACTCGGACGCAGCTGGGAAGATTGAGCCAAACAACCGGAGGAGAATAGTGCGTGCTCTCGAGGTTACTCTGGGTTCGGGTGTTCCATTTTCTCGTCACGGTCCCGGTCTCTTTGCAAACAGGAGCAACGGTGTTCGAGCAGTCGGGATCGATCTTCCAAGAGCCGAACTTTTTGATCGAATCGAGAAGAGGCTAGATATTCTCCTTAGTTCGGGTTGGGTAGGGGAGGTTCAAAGGATTGCAAGCGATCCTAGGGGGATGTCCAGGACCGCTCGTCAGGCTTTGGGGTACAAAGAGATTCTTGCTCATCTGGAAGGACACGCAAGCTTGGATGAGGTTAGGCTTGAGATTCT
>JAJYVK010000409.1 GCA_021792075.1 Actinomycetes bacterium
GTACAGCACCTGCGGGAAATCGCTGCCCAGGAACCCAGAATATGAATCGGAAAAAGCTCATCGAGGTCGCTCTCCCCTTGGAGGCCATCAACAAAGCGAGCGCGCGGGAAAAATCAATCCGCCACGGTCATCCCAGCACATTGCACCTCTGGTGGGCGCGGCGACCCTTAGCTGCGGCTCGAGCGGTGATTTTTTCGCAGATGGTCGACGATCCCTCGTCGAATCCAGACCTGTTTCCGACGGAGAAGGCGCAAGAGAAGGAGCGCCAGCGCCTCTTCAAGATCATCGAGGACCTCGTGCAATGGGAAAACACTACGAACGAGGAGGTGCTGAACCGGGCTCGCGCCGAGATTTGGCAGAGCTGGCGGCGGACCTGCGCCGATCACGCTGACCATCCTCGAGCCAAAGAGCTTTTCGATCGAAATAAGCTCCCGGCCTTTCATGACCCATTCGCTGGCGGCGGTGCGCTCCCGCTCGAGGCGCAGCGTCTCGGACTCGAGAGCTACGCTTCGGATCTCAACCCCGTGGCGGTGCTCATTAACAAAGCCATGATCGAAATTCCGCCAAAGTTCGCCGGGAGACCACCGGTCAATCCGGATTGGACCAGCAAACCTGCCGATCAGAAGGCGCTTACGATCTGGGAGGGTGCGCAGGGCTTGGCCGAGGATGTGCGCTACTACGGCAAATGGATGCGTGATGAAGCCGAAAAAAGCATTGGTCATCTGTACCCTAAGATCGAAATCACTGCGGAGATGGCGACGGACAGACCCGATCTGACGCCTTACGTCGGCCGAAAACTCACCGTCATTGCTTGGCTGTGGGCGCGTACGGTCAAGAGCCCGAACCCCGCCTTCGCCCAGGTCGACGTGCCCCTTGCCTCGACATTCATGCTGTCCACCAAAACAGGGAAAGAAGCCTACGTTGAACCGGTGATCGACGGAACGGAATATCGGTTCACCGTCAAAGTGAAAAATCCCAAAGACGCCGAGGGAACGAAATTGGGAACTACAGCGGGAAAGCGGGCTGCTTTCCGGTGCTTGATGTCGAACGTACCGATCACCTATGACCACATTAGGGCGGAAGGCAAGGCGGGAAGAATGGGTGCCCGGCTGATGGCAATCGTTGCCGAAGGAGACCGGGGTCGAGTGTACATCGCGCCCACTGCTAACCACGAGGCGGTAGCCCAAGCCGCAAAGCCGCAGTGGAATCCAGACATGGCGCTACCCGATAACCCGCGTGACTTCAAGACGCCAAATTATGGCCTCACAACCTATGGTGACCTCTTTACCAACCGCCAACTCGTGGCACTGACCACGTTTTCTGATCTGGTGACCGAAGCAATGGAGAGGATTCGGAGGGACGCCGTCGCAGCCGGAATGCAAGACGACGAAATTCCGCTACGCAATGACGGGTGTGGCGCATCGGCATATGCGGATACACTTAAAGTGTATCTTGCGCTCTCGACAAGCAGAGCATCGGATGCTTGGGCGAGTCAAGTAAGCTGGCGCAATAGTGTCGAAGCTACGCGAGGCACGTTCTCCCGGCAAGCGCTTCCAATGATTTGGGATTTTGCAGAAGCAAATCCCTTCAGCGAATCGTGCGGTAATTGGGATGGCGCGTGCTTGGAGTGGATTCATAAAGCACTGGGTGCCCTACCGCAAGAAGGCACCGGCCACGCAATACAATCGAATGCCGCAACACAGTCTATTTCCAAAGATAAACTTATTTCGTCTGATCCCCCGTACTATGACAATATAGGCTACGCTGATCTATCTGACTTCTTCTATGTTTGGCTCCGCCGATCGCTTAAAACCACACTCCCAATGCTGTTCTCTACAGTAGCTGTACCAAAATCGGAAGAGCTGGTTGCGACACCTTATCGACACGGCGGCAAGGAAGACGCCGAGAAATTCTTTCTAAATGGTATGACTCATGCCATGCATCGCTTAGCCCAACACTCACATCCAACGTTCCCCGTCACCATCTACTATGCCTTCAAGCAGTCGGAAACCGATGGAATCGATGGCACAGCAAGTACAGGTTGGGAGACCTTCCTGGCTGCAGTAATCGAAGCCGGGTTCGGCATCAGTGGAACGTGGCCAATACGCACTGAGCGGGGAGCAAGATCGATTGGCATTGGCGCAAATGCCCTCGCCTCCAGCATCGTGCTAGTTTGTCGCCCTCGTCCCGCGAGCGCTCCTGTCGCGACCCGCCGCGACTTCCTCTCCGCCCTAAAGTCAGAACTCCCCACCGCCCTCGCCCACCTGCAGGCCGGCAACATCGCTCCAGTGGACTTGGCCCAGGCGGCTATCGGTCCCGGCATGGCAGTCTTCACTCGCTACGCCAAGGTAGTCGACGCCGAGGGTAACGCGATGACTGTTCGGGAAGCCCTGGCACTGATCAATCAGGTGCTGGACGAAGCCCTCGCCGAGCAGGAAGGGGATTTCGATGCCGACTCAAGGTGGGCATTGACGTGGTTTGAGCAGCAGGGCTTCGCCGAAGGCGACTACGGCATGGCTGAACAACTCTCCAAGTCGAAGAACACCAGCGTCTCCGGTCTCGTCGACGCAGGGATTCTTGTCTCAAAAGCCGGGAAAGTGCGTCTGCTCAAGCCCTCGGAACTGCCGACCGACTGGGATCCCGCCACGGACCCGCGTCTGACAGCCTGGGAGACGGTGCATCACCTGGTACGAACGCTGGAATCTCAGGGTGAAAGGGGCGCCGCGACGCTGGCCGCCAGGCTCGGCAGCCGGGCCGAAACAGCTCGCGAGCTGTGCTATCGGCTCTATACCTTGTGCGAGAGGAAGAAACGCGCGACAGAAGCGCTGTCCTACAACGCGCTAGTGCAGAGCTGGCCAGAGATCACCCGCCTAGCTCAGGCGGTGCGAGAGGTTCAAACTCAAACACTGACAGAACAGGCCGATCTGGTTTGACGAGGAAGGGAGAAAGTCTGAATGGCCATCACGAACAACGAGCGAGTCGGCAAAGCGCTGGATTTGCTGAAGATCGGGCTCGAGCCCTTCGTCCGGCGTGAGTTGGAAGACA
>JAJYVK010000410.1 GCA_021792075.1 Actinomycetes bacterium
GATGTCCGAGGCAGCGTTTTCCTGAATCGCCCGCCCCTGAGGTCCGAAGATTCCGCCGTTGACAGCTAGAAGATCCCCTCTTTCCATGCCAGCTTTACGCGGCATGGCACCGACGAGCAAGGCCCAAGAGGTCTTGTCAAAGCCAGTTTTGAGATCAGTAGTCATCACGACATCTGAAAGCAACGGAAATGCGCAGTCATCCAACTCCATCGTCACGCCTTCGAGCGCCTTCATGGCAGGCTCAATTTCGATAAGCCTCAGCACAACAGGCTGATCCTCACCGAAGATCGCACCGGATGCGATGCGAAACAGCAGTGAGTAGCTGATCTGGCCGGCTGCGCCGGTTACCGCCACATGGATTGGATCCTTCTTGATTTTTGACATTATTACTCCAATTCAGCTAACACCGCTACTTGCTGAAGCAACTCTAGATTGCCTGCGAAGCTTCACGGCTATCCGACAAACGACTGGTTCTTAGAGACGATCGACTATCGCTGAAGCGAACTCCGAACACTTGACCTCGGTGGCGCCTGTCATAAGTCGAGCAAAATCATAGGTGACGATCTTATCGGCGATCGTGGACTCAATAGCCTTGACGATGTCATTTGCAGCGTCCATCCAACCAAGGTGCTCAAACATCATCACTCCAGAAAGGATGACGGAGCCCGGGTTGACTTTGTCCTGTCCGGCATACTTCGGTGCCGTGCCGTGGGTGGCTTCAAAAATCCCGTGACCGGTTACGTAGTTGATGTTTCCGCCTGGAGCGATTCCGATTCCTCCCACCTGGGCGGCAAGTGCATCTGAAAGATAGTCGCCATTTAAATTAAGGGTGGCAATCACGTCAAATTCATCTGGTCGGGTCAAAACCTGCTGGAGAGTGATATCTGCGATAGAGTCCTTGACAAGGAGCTTGTCCCCTGGCTTTCCACCGCAATCATCCCATCCGACCGCGACATCAGAAAATTCATCGCGCACGAGCTGGTAGCCCCAGGCTCTGAAGGCACCTTCGGTGAATTTCATTATGTTTCCCTTGTGAACAAGGGTGACGCTCTCGCGGTTGTGACTCAGCGCGTATCGAATTGCCGCCCTGACGAGCCGCTCCGATCCCTGCTTGGACACAGGCTTTATTCCGATTCCAGAGTCCGGCCTTATCTCCCATCCAAAGGTGTCGTGAAGATAGGAGATCAGCTTCTTGGCGCCATCGGTGTTGGCTTCGACTTCCAGGCCTGAGTAGACATCCTCGGTGTTCTCACGGAAGATGACCATGTCAACCTTCTCAGGATGCAGCACAGGGGAGGGAACCCCCTTGAACCAGCGGACCGGTCGTAGGCAGACGTAAAGATCGAGAATCTGCCTCAGGGCGACATTCAGAGAGCGAATCCCGCCACCTATAGGAGTGGTGAGGGGGCCTTTGATCCCGATCAGATGGGTCCTGAACGCTTCGACGGTCTCGTCAGGAAGCCAGTTCCCGGTTTCATTGAATGCTTTCTCACCTGCGAGGACCTCCTTCCATGCGATCTTCTTGCCGTACTTCTTCGCCGCAGCGTCCAGCACGAGCTGTGAAGCCGGCCAGATGTCCACACCGGTCCCATCACCTTCGATATAGGGAATTATCGGTTCATCTGGAACATTGAGCGAGCCTGAACTCGACATAGTAATTTTTTCAGCCATAGCGTCGATAGTACCTCTCTGGAATTCAACTGTCTAAATGATTACAACACAAGTTTCATACATGTGGCCTCAACCATGTACAAACATCTCCTAACCTAGACCCAAGCCCCTACATATCTCAACCGTCGTGGAGGCCTCATTCATGGTATAAACATGGATGCCAGGCGCACCATGTTTGAGTAGCTCCTCGGAAAGCTCGATCGCAATCTCGACGCCAGCCGCCCTGATGGCCTCGGCGCTCTCTCCCGCCCGATACAATCGCTCACGTATCTTGTCAGGAATTCGCGCACCGGAGAGCTGCGCCATCCTCTCCAGAGTCTTCACAGATACAGGCGCCATGATGCCCGGTAACACCGGCTTCGAGATACCCAGCCTGTCAAGGTCATCCAGAAGCCTGAAGTAGTACTCGGCGACAAAAAAGAACTGGGTTACTGCCATATCTGCCAGCTCTAGCTTTCTTGCCAGCATCCGCCTGTCGGTTTCGAGATCAGGCGAATCGGGATGGCCCTCTGGGTGCGCCGCCACGGCGATGCAAAATTCACCCACCGCGCGTGCCAGATTGACCAGGTCGATCGCGTGGGGCAACTCGCCATTGGGAAGGTAGCCGCCGTTGAGCGGCGGATCGCCTCGGAGCGCAAGGATGTTCTCTATCCCGGCATCACGGTATCTCTCGAGAATCAACATCAACTCGCTCTTTTTATGAGCGGCGGTCGTCAAATGGGCCATCGGCTCGATCGAGGTCTCTCTCTTGATCCTCAAAACCAGATCGTGAGTCCTTTCCCTGGTGGAGCCCCCAGCCCCATAGGTTATGGAGGTAAAAGTGGGATGGAGCTTTTCCAGTATCGGAAGCGCCTGTTCGAGCTTGGCCTCGGAGGCTGGTGACCGGGGCGGCCACAGCTCAATTGAAAAAGTTGGCTTCTTCGATTTCGCGATTATCTCAGCGATCTTTGCCATGATGTCTCTCTGCAGCGAGCACGGCATTGACCAACAGCATCGCTCGGGTCATTGGGCCCACCCCTCCGATTCGGGGAGTGACCCAGCCGGCCACCTCCGCAACGTCGTCATCAAGATCCGACAGGAGCTTGCCTTTGACAAAGGTCGTGCCGGCGCCGACGACAGCGGCCCCGGGACGGATCATCGATCCCTTGATCAGATGCGCCTGACCTGCAGCGGCAATCACAATATCAGCCTCTTTAGTAAAGGCCGAGATGTCTTTAGTGCCTGTATGCACGACGGTGACCGTTGCATTGCAGCCTGGCCTCTTCAGGGTGAGCAGCAGGGACAGAGGCCGGCCAATGGTGAGTCCCCTTCCAACGATGACGATCCGGCTTCTCTCGGTCCGAACACCATAGTGGTTCAGCAGCGCAAGA
>JAJYVK010000411.1 GCA_021792075.1 Actinomycetes bacterium
TAGTTGATATGCCGGGTCCCTGTGAGAGGTCGGCAACCGAATCCCGCTGATGTTTTTTTCGAATGAGAGAGACCGCAAGATGGCATCTGATGAGAGCACAAGCGATACGCCCTTGTCTAGGGTTCGACACATCGAAGAGTTACTCCGCACTGAGGGCAAAATATCTGTGCGCGTGCTGGCGAGCGACCTTGGCGTCAGCGAGGTGACAGTCAGACGCTACTTAGACCAGATCGTCGATCGAGGTCTTGCTAAACGCTCACGAGGTGGAGCTGTGGCCACGGACATGGCTTTTTCGGATCAACTCTTCACATCCCGACGATCACGACAGCGGGACGCAAAAGTTCGTGTCGGTCGACAATGTGCAGATCTCATACCCCAGAATTCTTCTCTATTTATAGGTGGCGGCACGACCACCTGCGAAGTTGCACATTTCCTAAGTGACCGATCGGACCTTACCATCTTCACGTCGAATCTAGCTGCCGGATCCCAATTTCGGTCTGATGGTGCAACCGTATACGTCCTAGGCGGCAGGCTCCGTGGTATGTCATGTTCGCTCGTTGGTAACTTCACTCATACAGCGATCAAGAATCTACGGGCGGACTTCGCCATCATTGGCGCTGACAGCATTTCGGCCGACGTCGGAGTGATCAACGAGAACAGCGAAGAGTCAGCTGTTGCTCGTGAGATGGTCACAAACAGTAGGTTAGGGGTCTTCTGCGTCGTCGACGCCTCAAAGTGGGGAGGCATGTCTGGTCATGTTACTGCTAAACCTGAGGAACTCAAGGTTCTGGTGACAGACACCCTTCCAAGCACAGAGCGTCAACAATTTGAGCGGATAGGGGTTCGAGTTGTAACTACTGATAGCCAAGAGCCAGAATACGATGCTGATCAGAGTCGATGACTTCCTGGGTGCAATGAGTGGGTTTGCGCTTTGACTGAAACCTAGGGAGTTGAGTCTTTCGAGGACGGGATTACCATATGCAATCTTTATCCTGTCGTCTATCGGAAGTTCGACGAGATGCTAAGTTGCGAGCGGATAATAGGAAGTGGAGGACATGGTGCAGGACAATATTCGAGTAATTCTTGACTGCGATACCCGTAATGAGATTGATGATCAACTTGCTATTTCCTATGCCCTCGGCGTTGGAAATCTTGATGTTCTTGGCGTGATTTCTGTCCATGATACAGTCGCGGATGGTCAGACTTCGGTTGAGCTATATCAGGCTGAGGCACAGCACATAGTGAAGCTTTGTGGTCGTCCAGATGTGCCTTGTTGGAGGGGTGCCTCTAGGCCAATGGAGACCATTGACGAGGCTGTGGAAAGCGAGGGCTTGGACTTTCTTCTTGCTGCAGCATCTGAAGGACCGCTGACCTTAGTAGCCACCGGACCAGCGACTGACATTGCGGCATTTGCTCTTTTAGCACCGAGTGATGTTGCAAAGAATGTCTCGATTCTCTGGGCGGGAGGATTTCCCGATCCCGGCACGTGGGCTCGGCATAAGTTCGGTGAGCTGAACGCGAGGGCTGACATACATGCGTGGCGAAGAACTTTCCAGAGTGCCAGAAACCTGAAAGTACTGCCAGGATGGCCTGCAGTCGCAACAGTGGCGGTGCGGTGGCGAGAATTTGCTGCTAGTCTAAAGACACTTAACTCGGAGCTTGGAAACTATCTTTCTGATCTAACGGTTGAATTTTGTGAGGCAAGAGAGGCTCCGGACATGGATCAGGTTCGGCCGGAAAAGGTGCTTTGGGATATCGTAAATGTCGCAGCGCTGAGTATTCCCAAAATGGTTCGATTCGTCGAGTTAGATCTGCCTCACCTAGACGCTGCAGGCGCACCAGATTGGACAAGGCCAGTTGGATCAGCCCCATTCGCCATGGAGGTAGATGCTGATGCGATCATTGCGGATTTTTGGACGGCGCTACATAGCCTACCTAAAGTGCGAGAGAGGTAGCTAATCCCGTAGCTGTCGAGGACCCTAGTAGCATCTGAGGATGGGCTCTTCTCCGCTAAGCTGAGGGATAGAGGAGTATGACGACGCGTGTTGCCGGTGTTTCAGAGTTCAACGGGGTGTTACGGTGGGAGTAGGTCCCAGTTGGGTTTGCCAGTGTAAAGGAAGACTCGGATTCTGTAGTGGGCGAACCGACGGAAGCCGAAGCCGATTCGTTTGATTCAGTTTATGGGGTTGTTGACTGCTTGGGTGGGTTCGTTAGATACGCACGCTTGGTGCCAGTTGGTGATTTCTTTGAACTAGTGAGCGAGGGTACCTCCTAGGGATTGGACTTCGACGGGGTCGTCTTGGTCTTGGAGGTCGGTGGCCAACTCGCACACGAAGCTCTCGGCGAGGGCTGAGCTTCCCCTGGGATCGTGGAGGGTCAGTTTCATCGGTCGGTGCACGGTACTGGTCGTGATGGTCGGTGCTGTTGGCCAACAACGACCGATTCAGACACCACGATGCCAGGCGGGCCGCTGTCGTTGCACGAACGCGAGGAGATCAGCGTCGCGCTGATCGAGGACCACACAACGCCGTGGGCGGTGATCGCCCGCAGAGTCCGACGTCACCCGGCGACGACCACGAGGGGTGACAGCCAATGGCGGACGGGACCGCTACCGACCGGCGTTAGCTGAGCGGCAGGCAAGCAGCGACGCCGTCCCCGCCAGCACCACTTGGCGCTGCCTGGCGCACCGCGAGAGCGGGTACCGGCAGAACTGAGACTGGGCCAGTCTTCGGTGGCGATCTAAGCCGATGTCGTGGCCGAGGGCGCAACCCAGCGGGTGTGCCCCGAGACCATCTATGCCGGTGTCCTCGACGTGCGCCCGACCGAGTGCCTGCGCACGAGACGCAGGCGCAGGCGTCGCCGCCACGCCCGTCACGAGACGAAACGCCCGGGGCTGTCCAACATCGCCCTGCGCCTGGCCGTCATCGACAAGCGCGCCAAGTTCGGCCGCTGGGAGGGCGAGCGGATCATCGGGCGGTCCAACCACTCGTCGATGCTGTGGCTGACCGAGCGGGCGACGAGGCTCTCGATCCCAGCCAC
>JAJYVK010000412.1 GCA_021792075.1 Actinomycetes bacterium
TGAGTATGCCGAGGTAAAAGGCCGAAGGCGACAGTACCAGATGCCATGCACTGGGGCGGATTGGATTCTAGTTGCGATGACTCCCCTTCGATGAGTGTCGAGCGAAGGGCCCCTAGCGAACCGGCTGTATTGCAAATGCCAACCTAGAAGTGGGGTCAGCCCCAAGGAAACGGCTGTAGACAAGAAGCCGGATGAATCAAGTGCCAGTTGTTCGCCAAAAGCCAGGCGGAGCATTCCAAATGAGAACCCCCGTGGTCCAGAGATTGCAGTTGCATGGTCCTAAGTCTTCAGCGGGGTGGTCCAAAGTTTCCAGAAATGTCAGTATGGATTGCCGATGTGACACGAGAAGCTCCGTGATTCTTGCAACGGGCTGATGCAATTTCGAAATATATTGGCCCATCCTGGTTCTTCTGCAACAATTTTCTTATTGTTCCCAGGCAATTAGGTAGCTTTGCCGAACGATCTGAGATCAAGCATGGCATCTACCATCGCTTCGAAATCTCCTCGAATGCCTGATACGTCAAACCACGCCTTCATCTGCGGCAATCCGACTGCATCTCCGCGCAGCTGGCTTTCAGGCGCAGGAAACAAGCAAGAAATATCCGTAGAGATTAACAGATGAACGCCATATTGCTCTACTAAACGGACAGCCCGCTCTCGTTGACCGATTGCAGGCAGAACCCCTTATACCGATTACGAAAGCAACGTTCTATGTACCCAAATCCTTCAATGATATTCAATAAAGGATTCATGCAAAATATGTATAGTTACTGTTGTGAAATACCACGAGCTTTCCTGGTTCATAAAACTTGCCGAGACCCAGCATGAGACTTGGATAGCCGACGAGATGGATATTACCCAGCCGACGCTGTCCCGAGCGATCTCCCGGCTCGAGCGCGAGGTAGGTGTTCCCTTGTTCTCCAGGGTCGGAAGAAGGCTCGAGCTGAACGAATACGGGAAGGTCTTCTACGAATACGCTCGTTCAGCCGTCACAGAACTCGAAATCGGCCAGATACGAGTGGCCGAACTGGCAAGCAAGGCCCAGCACCACATAAGAATAGGCACCCTGCACGGGCTCGTCCCCATTCTTATCCAATCTCTGGTCAACCCGTTTCACACCCTGTCACCGGACACCACGTTCTATTTCCGCCTCGGCTCACCGCGGGAGATCCTCAACGAACTCCAACGCGGACATCTCGACTTCATCTTGACCACGACGAAAGCCCCGAGAAAAGAGGTGAGCTGGGTTACGATAGACCAGCAGATCTTCTACCTTGCAGTGGGGCCTGAGCACCACCTGTCAGATAGGACTCAAGCCCAACTCTCTGAGGTCGCCTCCGACAATTTCATTGTGATGCGCTCTGGAACAGCGATCCGCAATCTCACTATGACTCTCTGTCATCAGGCAGGATTCACCCCGAACGTCGTCCTCGAGTCGAGCGAGATCGCACCTATCCGCAGCTTGGTTTCGCATGGGATCGGGGTATCGATAATCCCAAAGGCCTATACAGCCAGGGAGCCGGAAAATGTCGCCTATATCGACATAGTTGATGAAGGTGTCTCCCATGCCCGAGACATTGACGTCGTCTGGAGCTCAAACAGATCGCAGCTTCCCACCATGGAAAGGTTCCTGGAATTTGTAGTCGAAGCCTTCGATGGGAAAACTAGGTTCGATCAGAAGTAAAAGCCGCGCGAGGTTGCCTCTTTAGTTTTGCGACAAATTCCTCTTCGAATCGTCGGCTCTAGCTCTTGGACCAACAGACAGATGCCACCGCAGCGATTGAAGATATGCCATGGACGAACTTGATGACGATATGACGGCAAAAGTGCCATTCCTTGCATCAGATGCTTTGGCCAATCCCAGAAAATCGCCGTTATTGGTTTCTACTTGGGTGAAATGATGGCCCAGGAGCTGGTTCGGTGACCAAAGATGCCAGTATCAAAGATGCCAGTATCAAAGCGGCTGTTCCGTTTACGGGGTCGATCAAAATCTGAAACACATGTCGCTAAATCTCAGGCCATGATCTTTCTAAATAGCGCCCAGACCTTCAAACCTCTTCTTTGAAACCTTGAAAGAGCCGGTCCAGCACCCTTTTACCTGGCCGGTTCCCATTGCACCAGAGTCACCTCATCGGTGACAGGCACGAAAACCGCCCTGACCTTGTCACCGATGCTTATCTGATCCGGAGACCCCTTGATTCGTCCAATCATCTCAATACCTTCACTCAGCCTGACTATTGCCACGGCGTAGGGGACCTCATCGGCAAACGCGGGGTTCATGGCACGGTAATATACCGCAAAGCTCCAGATCTCGCCTTCTCCCTTCAGATCCACCCAGTCTCCACCTCTGGCGAGGCACTCCGGACAGATGGTCTCCGGGGGCCAGCGCAGATAGCCGCACTCCGAACAGCGCTGGACCGACAACCTCCCTTGTTTCGCCGCTTGCCAATGAGGTGCTTCAACTTCATTCTCTAAATCGGGTAGGGGTTTGTTGTAAGCCATTATTGGTGTGACGACAAAATTGTCGCTGCTCCTTTCAGGAAATCGTGCGTGGAACAATCAAGGACAACCTCTGGATTGGGTACCTGCCTTGGACCACACTCGCCACGCAACTGCCGAACTCCCTCGGCAAGATTGAGCCAGCCCCACATATAGCTCTCTGAAAGCTGTCCTCCATTGGTATTTAGCGGCAATGAACCGCCGGGCCGCGTATGTCCCTCTTCCAGGAACGGACCTCCCTCGCCCACCTTGCAAAAGCCATACCATTCGAGCATCTGCAGCACCCAGACAGAGGTTGCGTCTTGGATGTAGAGCGCATCAACGTCTTTAGGCGAGAGCCCCGACGAACTCCACAGCTGCTTTGCAACGTCGCCAAGCCAGGGTCGCATCAAGTTCTCAAGGTTCTGATAGCCACGAAGCGCAGTGCGTTCAGCGATGCCAAGGATATACGCCGGCTTCTTCGGACGATCCAGAGCCCGTTCAGCCGATGTCAAAACTATTGCCACGCCGCCATCGGAGATCATCGTGAGATCGGGCC
>JAJYVK010000413.1 GCA_021792075.1 Actinomycetes bacterium
CAGTGAGTTCTTTGGGACTTTTTTCTTGGTTCTAGTGGCTGCGGGGGCTCCGACGGTTTCAGCTGCGGGCGCCGGCACAATTGGCCGATCGGCTGCGGTTGTAGCACCTGGTCTCATGGTGCTTGCAATCATTCTTTTCATGGGCAAAGTCTCAGGCGCCCACTTGAATCCTGTCGTGAGCATTGCATTTGCGTTGAGGAAAGACTTTCCCTGGTCAAGGCTTCTAGGCTATATAGTGGTGCAGGCTGTGGGAGCTTTATGCGCGGCTCTCTTCCTGTGGGCGATGTTCGGCAAGGTCGGCATGCTTGGAGCGACCTTGCCTGGAAGGGGAATCTCTGATCTCCAGGCCTTTTTGATGGAGACGGTGCTGACGCTCGGTTTGGTGAGCACAATTCTCGGGACCTCCTCGATGGCCCAGAACGTCGGAACGATGTCAGCTGTTGGAGTCGGGTCGTACATCGCGCTGGCAGGGCTCTGGGCGAGCCCAATAACCGGTGCCTCGATGAATCCGGTTCGTTCTCTAGGTCCTGCGGTTGTATTGGGCGACTATTCGCATCTTTGGGTGTACATGGCGGGGCCTTTGCTAGGAGCTGTTTTGGCGGTCGTGGCCGCATTTATTTTGAGAGGGCCAGGCGGTCACGATCCTGAGGCACAAGCTGCTGCTCAAGGCAAGATCGGAGCCTAGTAGGTCATTCGCGCTGCGTATGAGGGTTTTCGAGGCTCAATCCGACCATCTGTTTAATGAGGAAGGGCGCTAGATGGCAAAGAAGACAACTGAGAGGGAACTCTGGAAAGATATTCCTGATGAGCATGATTTTCCGGCGGCTCTCAGCTACCTGTCCCTGATATGCAGCCAAAAGATCGCCGAGGCATTGGTCGACTCTCTCAGGGACGCGCAAACAGAGACAAGAAAAGCAAAGGATCTGCTCAGAGCCAGTGGTCTTCCATTGCTTCCCAAGAGCAACTTTCATGTAGCGTCCGACCTGAAAAAGATAGCCAAAGGGATCCCCCTTTCACCGGTCTTACTGGTTAGGGGCAGTATATCGGACCAGATCGCCATGACGGTAGCCGACGGGTATCACCGGATATGCGCAAGCTACCAGATCAGTGAGAATGAAGACATTCCTTGCAGAATCGTCGAGCCAAGATACCTCTGATTCCAAGGCAGCCTGTTTATCGGCTCGGGCGCAATTTTCTCGAGCAGCTGCGCACCATTTTCCCAGGAGATGTAAGATCCATCAGGTGCGTGTCTACGGATTTAGGCCTTCGTGTGCGAGCCATCTCTGGCCTTGTATATAGAGGGCCTGGACCTCTGCGCCATCCAATCCCGGCATGTCCGGCTTGACCGAGTAGCCGATGCGTGACTGCAGGTAGGCGAGATGGCGATAGCCAACTGGAAACCTATTCAACAGCTCGAGATCCAGGTTCGGTTGCTCACCGGGAGAAACCAGGTTCAGTCTGTCCATCTCATAAATTGGCTGGCGGAGCACGAGTTTCCAGTCCCCTTCGATCAGTCGAAGGAAGTCGTAGAAGCGTCCAGTGCACATGACATCGCACGACACCCCTTCGATCTCAGCTCTTTGAGTGATCGTCATCTTCGTTTGGGCGATGGCGCGGTCCTGAGAAATATCTATGGAACTGCCGCCCAGAAAATGCAAAATTCTCACCCCTTTTTTCCAGCCCTCCACGCTGGCCTGAATGAACTCTTCGAAGGTGCCCTGCTTCCAGGTCGCCATCATCCTTCCATCTTCAGACCAGAGGGTTCTGAATCGTTCCCATTCTCCTGTATCGCGCCAGATTACCCAGTTTTCAAGGAGCTCGCGAATTCTCAGACGCTCGATTAATTGACTGTCCACGGTTACGACCTTCCCAGATAGCTGAACTAGTCAGATTCTAACGTTTGCGAGTTCCAGGGGCCGAGCGATTGGTGTCGCGATCTGCTGGCCACTAAGATGACGATGGAGTTCAGCTCTCGCCCAAGCCGAGCGCTTCGGATCTCGGCATTTCATCTCGCCTGCCACCTTTCTGGGCCTGTGCCTGGTTCGCGGCTTGTTACATGGGACTCAGGCTGGATGCTGGCCTATTGCTGATGTGTTTAGGGGATCTCTGCATGAAAAATGTAACTAGGACCTCGACGAGCCATTATGAGGTTCAAAAGGCTCGCCGAGCTCAGTTCATCCAGGATTGGCGGAACAACCATAGGACGGTCATTCATCTCGAAGATGTGGAGATGCACCAGACCTCCCGCCGCCTTCGCACAGGGGTATATCTTGGAAAAGATGGCGGAAACCCTGTTAGAACCGTCGACGCTGCGGCACACGAGATTGCCCCTGGCACCGTATCAACGGTTCATCGGCATTCTTGGGACGCGGTGATGCTCTGCGTGGGCGGCTTCGGCTGGACAGAGATTGATGGAAGGAGAGTTTCTTGGGGACCTGGCGATAGTTTGTACCTGCCTGCCTGGTCATGGCATCGCCAGGGGAATGACAGTGAAAATCTTGCACGATTCATGAGCTTTTCGAGCGAGCCGTTCATCGATATGCTTGGCTTTGCAATTTTAGAGGAGGGTGGCGATAGCCTTGCATCAGATCTTCCCGGGCCTTTAGTCCAGAGTGTTGCCAGACCGGGAAACGACGTTTACGCAAGGAGGATTCGTCGGCTTGCCGCGGACCAGGCAGACCGGCATAATGGACGTCTTCATACTAGTTGGGAGGAGTTGGATTTTCTTCAAACCCCAAGGGGCACTCGGACGACGTTTCTCCTTGACCGTGCGATCGGCTATCGGACCTCCGGCCTGACGATGGCCATGTTCGAGATTGGACCGGGCAGAGCTCAGTCCATGCACCGCCACTCCGGTGAAGCATGGCTCTACGTTGTCGAGGGCCGCGGACACTCTTTGATCGGACCCGAAGCAGAAGGGGGTGTGGAGTACCAGTGGGGCAAGGGGGACGTGATCGTCGTAGACCATTACCTGTGGCATCAGCACTTCAATGATGACCGAGAGAAAACTGCCAAGGTGGT
>JAJYVK010000414.1 GCA_021792075.1 Actinomycetes bacterium
GTCCGGCTCGTTCACCAGCATCCTGCCCACGGCAAGACGGTAAGCGTTTCGCCACCTCGTCGGCCTCCCGGCGTCCCGTGAGTTCGCCCCAGTGCCGAACTCCGATCAGTGTGCCGCCTTCACTATCGCCGATCTGGTTACAAAGACACGACGTTTTGGGAAGATCACCTGAATAACAAAGGGATTTTCGCGGGTTCAAGTTGGAAGTGCAACCGTGAGTGAAGTTCTGGTGTGGAAGAATACCTCATAGGGGGTTCGGAAGCCCAATCGCTTTCGGGGGCGGGAAGCCACGGGTGAGCCGCGAGCAGGGTATAGCCCGACCGGCGTTCCACGAGAGAGACGAGGACCTCTTGGTGCCGAGCTCCGATCAGGGTGTCGCCTTCCCCGTCCCCGATCCGGTTACGACGTTCCACGAGGGCCGGGTGGGCCAGAGCGCGCCGCTGGGCCCGGTAGCCTCGCCACCCCTGGTTGCGGCGGATCTCCCGCGAAATCGTCGACCTGTCCACTTCCAGTTGCTCCGCCGTCTCGGTCTGCTCCATCCGGCATTGCGGTCGGCGTCCATCGGGTATCGTTGCTCCTGGGTGAGCTGCGTGTAGTGCTTAATCGGTGCTCCCTTCGACGGGTTGGTCGGGAAAGCCACGATCCGACCACAGCTCGCCCACCGGGCCCGTCAGCGAGGTTGCACTTCGAAGTTGAATTCACCTTCCAAGACATGGATGACGGCTCCGGGGGTAACCACCGCGCTCAGCGCCAGTACCAGTCTTTGGCACTCTACCCCTTGAAAATCCACCTCTGGTACACTACTGAGTGTGTCGCTCTCTGGGTAGAAACGCCTGAGGCACCATTAAATGCACCTCAGCCTGTCAGCCTCCCGAGTCCGTCGTGTATCTTGTTTCCCCATGCACCGTTCGTTGATCTTCCTCAGCACAACCGGCTCCAGCAATTCATACCGCTCGGATCATTGTATTTTTGGGCTCGTCGGGAATTTGGCTATACGCAACACTTGGTGAAGCAAAGTAAATAGGTTTTACAATGAACGATCCGCTTCCGAAATTCAAACTCCCACCAGTAACCGAAACCGCTTTGAGCGTTCAGTTCACGCCTGTTCATGGTTATACAGCAGCTCACGGTGGTTGGTTTTGGAAAGATGCACTAGGACACGACTGGACAACGGCGGTAGAGGCCCCCCGGTTACCAGAAATCTATGCACGATTCGGAGACGATAGTGCGAAAGGGAGTGCTTTGATTGGTGCAATCAACGTTAGTGTTGTACCCACATCTCCGCGCCTTCAGTTTCGTGATGCTACCGCTGAACACATGATTCAAATACAAGACACGCGATTTGCTTATAACTGGAGTCGTAGCGGTTCACAATACCCAAGTTTTGATGGTCTGCTCCCTGAATTCAAAAAATACTTTGAGAAATTTACTGGTTTCTGTCGCAACATCCAGAATGCCGAGCTGCAACTTAATCAGTGGGAAATTACTTACGTCAATAATTTCCTGAAAGGCGACATGTGGCATGAATTGGGAGACTGGTCTGAACTAATACCGCAGTTTTTTATTCCAGGTGCTGAAATCAAAGGTCAAGCGCCAAATACTGCTCGCGCGGAATGGCAGCTTGTACTAGGAGAAAACAGGGGCCGCTTGCATGTTTCAATGCTCCATGCTCGACTTGGTTCCCCGGATGGCCCGGAAGGACTGATTTTACAACTCATGGCGCATGGTCCGCTCGGACCGGAAGCTGATTTATATGATGGCTTTATGTGTGGACATGAGGCAATAGTTAGAACATTTACCGCAATGACGTCCAAAGCAGCCCATGCAAAATGGCAGAGGATAGCGTGATATGACAACAACCACATTTGAAATTAACCCGACTGGCGCTGGAAGCCTTGAAAGGGCGGATCTAGTTGGCTATCCAGTAGTACTTCCGTGGTTTGTAACCACTACGTCTGCAACAATTTCTTCTACCTGGAATGATCGTCTCGCAGATTTACGCCGTCTAAAAGGGCTTGAGCAAGATTGGGACGGAGAAGGGGCTGTGCCAGTCGATTTGCCAACGGTAACTCTTGCAGAGGTGATCTTATCGGAGGTACGAGTCACGTCATTCAACACCCCCCCGTCGCGAATCGACGCGCTATCTGATGGCAGCATTCTGATCGTTTGGAATAATGGAATATCCGGTTATTTTGAGGCAGAAATCTCCTCACAAGGGCGTGTAAGTCTTATGTATTTACCGCCGTTAGGTAACGCGCTACACCAAGCAGTCCTTCCAAGTGCATCACGTTCCAAAAGCAATATCGTTGAGGATCGATTTGTAGAACCCGCCGCTACTGTGGCGCCACGAGTTTTCGCATACGGGACATGACGGCAACCCCCAGTCATTCCTTCAGGCATGATGTCATGCCAGTTCGTAACTCCGGCGCTACGTGCAATACGCACGATCTATAGCAACTTTCGCAATCGAGCTACAAAGTATGTCCTCCGGCGGGAACCGAAAGCATCAGGCGCTGTACATCTGGGTAAAAGTCCGTTAGTTAGCCGCGGTCCATTCAAACCGCGCCCTGTCGATGTAGATGGAATTTCCGTCTATTTGAACAAGGAGGTTGACCCTGCAACAGTAGCCGCCGACGGCAAACATGGAGCAGCAGCATATTACGTACTTCGCGTAAAATTATCAGTAATAAGCGGTCAAGGCCTAACCGTTATACCAAAGCCCGACACTCGGGGCATACCAGGACATTCGGTCATTCCAGAAATCCATCCTGCTCAAGATGAAAACAAGATTAAAGAATGGGCTGCGAAACTCAGCCTGTCGATCGAGGAAAAAGATGTTTGGGATGGTGCACTTGGAAAGTGGCTTGGTGAGTGACGCCGCTCACACCAGTGAGACACGACACTAGTGTAGTGTTTCGTTCTGTTTGGAACTTAAGCGGCTATTGGCGCGAATGACCTTTTGCAGGATGTCGCGAGCGCTCTTGGCCCAAATGAACGGTTTTGGGTGGGTGTTGTGATGA
>JAJYVK010000415.1 GCA_021792075.1 Actinomycetes bacterium
TCTCCATCCAAGGCGGCGACGAACAGCCCAGAGTCATCTGCTATCGCAACTCGGCCCAAATAATCTGCCGCGCTTCGAGCCTTTTTGTAGGCATTCTCAGCGAGCGTCTCGCCGTCCTCAAGCACTGGGGGAAGATCGCTCGGAACCAAGACCTCCGCGACACTGCCGAGAATGTCTTGGAACTCTCTTGCCTTGCCTGGATTGGTTGTCGCTATGACGATTTGCTGCAATTATCAGTTCCGGAAAAGCTCTGGCTTGACGGACGGCAGCGTGGAAAGCGTCTTCGACTGGATCTCCAGAATTTCGGCTATCCCATGCTCAGCAAGCGATAGCATGTCATCTAACTGAGCTTTGGTGTATGGGGAGTTCTCTGCAGTTCCCTGCACCTCGACATAATGGCCATCTGATGTCATAACAACGTTCATATCCACTTCAGCTCTCACATCCTCTGAATAATCCAGATCCAAAAGCGCTCCGCCATCCACAATCCCAACTGAGATCGCTGCACATGACGCAAGGAGAACGTTAGGTCCCACCCTGTACGCCTGCTCCATCCTGGAAACAGCGTCAGCAAGAGCTACGTAGGCACCGCATATCGAAGCTGTCCGAGTACCACCGTCCGCTTGCAAGACGTCACAGTCAACTATGAGCTGCTTCTCTCCAAGAGCGTTCAGGTCCACTACCGCCCTAATCGACCTACCAATTAGCCGCTGAATCTCCTGAGTACGTCCACTCTGCCTGCCTTTGACCGCCTCGCGGCTAACCCTTTCGGGCGAAGAGCCCGGCAAGAGCGAGTACTCGGCCGTTATCCATCCTTTACCCGTGCCTCTCAACCATGGAGGAACCTTCTCGTCCAACGAGACGGTGCACAATACTCTGGTCTTGCCCATGCTGACTAGAACCGAGCCCAACGCCATTTCGGTATAGTCCCTCTCGAAAGAACAGGATCTGATCTCGTCAACCTGTCGCCCGTCACGTCTCATCTAAGAACTTCCTTCCCAAACTACCTGTTTTGCATCTTCTAGTTCCGGGCCTAAAAGCCTGTGCCCAAGCTCCTTGAACCTTTCAGGATCTCCAGACGACAAGAAGACATACTTCCCTGCCCTATCTTCCCGCCCTGAGAGTCCAGATTTTGCCAGGAGCTCACTAACCTCAAATGCTGTCTCTTCAGCGGAAGATATCAGGACGACATCTCTTCCAACAACGTCTTGGATGACTCTGGCCAAGAAAGGATAGTGCGTACACCCCAACAAGAGTGTATCAACCTTGGCATTTTTTACCGGGTGCAATAGTCTGGCGGCAAGGACCCTAACTTGCTCGGAATCGGTCTCTCCCGCCTCGACGAATTCGACGAGTCCAGGACATGCGGCACAGGTCAGCTCAATCGTTGGATCGAGCGCTTCAACCTCTTTCTGATACGCCCCTGAAGCAATGGTTCCAACAGTCCCAATGACTCCCAGACGTCCCGACGATGATGCCGCAACTGCCGATCTCGCCCCGGGGGCTATAACTCCGAGAATTGGAAGGCTGAACCTCTCCTTCAGTGAGTCGAGTGCAACTGAAGACGCTGTGTTACAAGCGACTATCAGCATCTTCACGTCATATGCTTCTGTTAGATATTCTGCGATTTGATGTGAGAATTCTACAATCTCATCCGGTCGGCGCGGTCCATACGGATATCTGGCCGAGTCTCCAAAATATACGAGGGACTCATTGGGCACCAAGTCGACTAGGGCGCGGACGATTGTAAGTCCACCGAAGCCGCTGTCAAAGATGCCAATGGGCCGAGGATCCACCTCGATAGTTTATCGAAACATCTACTTGAGACCTGAGCGTGTACAAAAAGAATCGAAATGAATCAGTAAATCTCTGCTCACCGGAACTGCCCGACACTCTAGAAGTAGATTATCTTTTTTGCCCGCTCTGTGACCTGATCGATGTCGTCAGTCCAGGCTCCTGTCGAGAGATACTTCCAACCTGCGTCGCAAACAATGGTAACGATGGTCCCTTCGTCAATTGCCTTGGCGCACTTCACCGCACCGGCCATTATCGCACCAGAGGAGATCCCTACGAAAAGTCCGACATCAGTCATCCTCTTGGTCCATTCGATTGACTCTCTCGGGCCAACCACGGTCTTTCTGTCCAGGAGGTGCTCGCCATCATTGTCAATGAATATTGGAGGAATGTAACCATCATCAAGATTGCGCAGGCCGTCAACCATCTCTCCCGACGGAGGCTCGATAGCCCATATCTGGACCTTCGGGTTCTTCTCCTTTAGATAGCGGCCGACACCCATGAGAGTACCGGAGGTCCCAAGGCCTGCGATGAAATGTGTTATCTCAGGTACGTCCTCCCAAATCTCTGGGCCAGTCGTCTCGTAATGGGCTCGCGGATTGGCAGGATTGGCATATTGGTAGAGGAAGACCCATTCTGGATGCTCCGCCGCCATAGCGCGGGCCATCTTGACTGCCCCATTTGAACCCTCAGAACCAGGAGACTCGATAATCTCTGCGCCCCATACCTGGAGTAGCTGCTTTCGCTCGATAGACACATTGGACGGCAACACGATCTTCAGGCCGTATCCCTTGACCTTGCAGACCATAGCAAGTCCGATACCCGTATTGCCTGACGAAGGCTCAAGCAGAGTCTGTCCAGGATGAAGCAGTCCAGACTTTTCCGCATCCTCGATCATAGCAAGCGCAATTCGGTCCTTGACCGACCCGCCTGGGTTTTGCCCCTCGAGCTTCGCCAGAATTCGAACCCTGGGATTTGGGCTGAGTTGACTGACGTCCACAATCGGAGTCTTTCCGATCGTGTCCAAAATACTGGAATATACTGCCATAAAACTATCTTTCTCTAACTAAAACCGGGAATGTACTCGACAAAAATGGGCTAAAGGGAACCGCCAGCAACAGCCGGCAGTATTGAAACGACATCGCCTTCGATAACCTTTGTATCAAGTTTGTCAAGGTATCTGACGTCGTCGTCATTTAGGTATACATTCACAAATCTGTGTAATG
>JAJYVK010000416.1 GCA_021792075.1 Actinomycetes bacterium
CCTTTATTAAATGGTGGCAGCCCGTTCTCTTCGAAAAATCGCTCAATCCGTTTGCAGAGCATCCCGCCATTCGGTAATTTGATAGTTTCAATTTGTGCGGCCCCTAGCTGTGCCTTGTAGTACGCCTCGACGTAGCTCAGGTAATAGTCCTCCGGGAATAGATCCTCAATACCGAAGTTTCGATCACTCACATCGACAGCGGGCCCAAGACTCAAGGCCAAGGCGCGAGCATCTTGGTAACGGGTGAGCCAACTCTTGACCAACTTGTCCTTCGCGGTGTTCCCAGCAGAATCTGTGTCATAGAGCACAGCCACGCGGAGGCTCTGGCCGATCATAAAGGTCGCGATGTAGGTCGCCTCCGATGCTCCCCCTGCTGGCGTGATTCGAATCTCATCATTGAGGCCTGCCTGTCCTGATCGCACGAACAGATTAGACAGCGCGGTCAGGTACAGGTAATCATCTACACCTTCGACCACCAAGTTTTTCTCTGAGACCAAAAAACTTGTCCGTCCACTAATCCCTAAAGCCGCCTGGAGCGTTAATTTCGCCTCCGGTTGACTTTGAGCCAGGTCTTCCGTCACGACCGTTCCATGATCTGTTTCATTGATAACGCGAATACGGTCCGGTTCCTGAAGGTCGAGCATGAATGGAGAATGGGAGGAATAGATTAATGTATTGCCTCCCGCATACTCCTCAAGTCGTCCAATTAAGTCTGTTTGCGCTTGCGGGTGCAGGTGTAGTCCGGGTTCATCGAGGAGGATCACGCAATCCTTCAAAGTGCCTTTTGTCTCATGCATGAGCATCAGGTCGAACGAGAAGAACCACTGGAAGCCTTTGGACCGCTCTTCAAGCTTAATAAGCGTTTTATCCCTACGGTCTTTCACGAACGTAAAGAACTCGTTGCTGTCTGCTCTGAACTCCACCTCATAACGCGATTGTCCCCAGTGGTCCGCAATCGCCCGCGTTAGAGTTGCGGCAGCATCGCTGAGGTCATATTGGCGCTCTTCGCGTCCTGATTGACCCGCTTTTTTAACCTCTTCATCGAGGTTGAGGCCGGAAAGCGCAAGAATAGTGAGAAAGGTCTTATCGTCTTCTGTCAATTGATTCCGATCTTGGCGCTGCTTAACTTGATCAAGCAAGGCGGTCCCACGAAAAGTTCGATACTCGTCCATGTACACAAATACCGGGAGCCGCGAAATAACGTAGTCATGTGCCTTTTGATGAATTGTTGGAGCGTTGACCAGCTTTTGAGAGATATTATTCAGAGCTTGAGTGTACTGGGTGATAAACGTCTGCTCGTTCTGATGCTGAGGATTCTGGCTAGCGGGGCTACGGACAGATTGCAACGTCTGGGTATGACGTGCCCCAGCTGTTGCCAACTCCGAGAAGCGGCCTTCATGAGCAAGTCTTTTGGCTTCGTCCTTGCACTGGTTGGTATTCGCGATAAACTCGGCATTGGCGGGTTCAGCGACAGACGGCAGCGCAGCGCACGCTTGGTCTATGTCGTTGGGATGTAACTGGTCGGAAAACGTGTCTGCGGGAAACTGGATTTCGAATTTTCCCTCGTAATCTTTCTCTATCTGAAGAGTGTCAACTCGCAGCCGAGATCCGGTGAGATCCACCAATCCCTGTTGTTCATCAGGACTTAGCATGAATTCGGCTGTACATACGACCTGATCCTTGGAGCGCTTGTCACGGTAGGCTCGCGGCCATTCGACCGGGATTGAATATGGTTCAGTTTTGAAGGGATTAAATTTGTGCAAGGCCTTCAGGAGTGTGGTTTTTCCAGATTCATTCTTTCCGACAAGGACAGTTAGTGGCGCGACGCTGACATGCCCTGAATCCAACACACATTTGTACATTTTGATCTGGAAACCAATGAGTTTCATACTGGGACCCCCTGGTTAGCTGCTCGGTTTTCAACGAAACCCCGAAGACTAGTTTCCGCATCCCACGGGTCGGTAATCTCAATAAACGCCCAACGCCCGAAGCCGCCGTGTTGATTGATGGCCGGCACCCACAGCGTGTGCGCCGTCGCGACCTTGGCAGCCTTATCCTTCTTATGCTCGCCGGTGACCTCGACGATCAGATTGAGCGGGTCGTCGGGGCCGTGACCGTCGTCGAGGCAGGCGATGAAGTCGGGAACATAATTCCGTCCCACGCCGTTCAGCGTATAGGGGATCGTGAAGCCGAGGTGGTCATTCTTCACATACCGGCGGACCTCGGGCATCTCTTCCAGGACGTGGGCCATCTTCTGCTCCCACGACGCGGTATCGGCGACCACATGGGAGATATGGCACTTGTCGGCACGGGTCGCATAGACCGATCGGGTGGTATCGAAGTCCACATCTTGTGTTGAGCCCCGAGGGTCATACGGGCGCAGCATGGGTTTCAGCACCGCCGTACCGTCCGTCGTGGTCACAATGGCCTGGTAAATACGATCGGCGGCGTCGTGGGCGAAGGTGATCAGCAGCAAGAGTTGCGGGAAGGTGTGGTCCTTGAGGGTCACGCAGTCGGCGAGCCAGCGCTTGGCGATGCCGAGGAGCTGCGGGAAGAGCCAGGGCTTGTGATTCCCATCGTCGTCCCGGAAGTAGGTCTCCAGCGTGAGCTGGGCCAGCCGGAAGGCCACCTCGTTTGGCCGGTGGCGCTTGAGATCGTCGAGCGTATGGATGCTGGATTCGCCGACGATGGGGGCGTTTTCGGTCTTTGTCGGGATATCGGCCGTGGAGAGCGTGAGCCGGGAGGCCTCGGTGAAGGTGGCCGTGAGCCGCTCGCCGGCCACGTCATAGCGGTAGCCGAGCACCCGGGGGAAGGTGATGGCGCAACGGCTTCGGCTGTCCAGTGCCCGCACACGGGTCGGCAGCGGGCCCGCCTTGGGTTCCTGAGTCGCGCCGCTGCTCGGGATGAAGGAAAAGGGTACGCCATAAACTTCCGCGTACTCGGGATCAAAGTGGCCCGCGCTGTTCGCGGCATAGCTCATACGTCGGAGCGCCCGGCCGACCACCTGCTCGCACAAGAGT
>JAJYVK010000417.1 GCA_021792075.1 Actinomycetes bacterium
GCTACCGTCCAGCAAGGGCGAATGGCGGTCATAGTTGGAAAGCGCCAGACTCAGCTGACTTACCGATCCCCTTGCTGAAGGATTAGGGGTTGATACCATAGACAACTCCCCCCATTTGATCGTAGAGAACTCGAAATCACCTTCGCTTATCTGTTGATACAGCTCGGCAGACATGGCTGCAACACATTTATAGTGGCATAGTGACAGTTCGAAATCCCGTGGTCAACCGAGTCTGAAAATAAAGTTGCTCCGGACTGGATTCAGACAGATGCGCCGGCGGCATCAATGCTCAAAAGCGACGGCCTGCCGCCTGTCGCCAGCACGTCAGTCGACGCCTTTCCCATAGTCAGACTCCGACACCTCGTCACCCCATTTCGTGTTGCCGAGCGAAATAGCTTTGTGCGTCATGTAGGAGATCTTGGTAGCGCCATGCCAATGACTCTCGTTGGGTGGCACCCATACGGTGTCTCCGGCATGGATAACGTGAGCGGTCTCGCCTTGGCTTTGAATCCAGCCCCTTCCGGCAAGAACTAAAAGCATTTGGCCATTTTCATGACTATGCCAATGAGTCCGGGCACCCGGCGTGAAACAGACGTTGGTAACCGCTGCGCCATCTGTGTATTCCATGGTCACGTAGGTGAAGACGTCTCCAGTAAAGGTCGCTCCGCCTCTGCCACTTCCTGCTGGTTCTTCATTCGGAGAAACGATTTTCACCCTTGATACCTCCTGATTCTTCTGAAGAGAAAAAGACGTCCTTGAACCAAAGACAGCCTTCAGACATTTTCGACACTTTCATAAATCTTGACTTTCGTGCAATGTCTGTCTCAAGTTTTGGTCGCCTGAGACTTTTTAACCGTTGCAGAATCTGTTTAAATCCTACTCAATGGTGTCAGGCTTTTAAAGCAAGGCCTTCGTCTAATTCTCGCTCCAGGCTATGTTTGCGTTCAAACATTCTACGGATACCGTGCCGCTTCTACTAGGAGTCATAAGCAGACATGTTGACCTTTTTACTGGTGGTGACACGAAGATAGGGTCAGTCTGGCATGGACAATTGTCAGAGTTCTCTCACGGTGCAGACGCAACCGAGAGGTGCTGGCTAATACTGACTGAGATCCGGCGTCTATAAAGTTATTGAGGGCAGAGATAATGCCGCGGTAATGCGGCTGGTGATCGAATCCTTTACTGGATCTGCGAGAGCCTCCATATGACTGAAGGCTCTCTAATTGTACCTAAGGCTAAATGCTGAGGCTAGAGAAGATGCGACCAGCGGCGCGCGGTACTTTCTCTCACCTCGCGAGAAGGCGCATTAACCTCTGGGAACTGGTCACGCCACTCCCAAGGCTTTGTAGCATCTATCAACGCTCTGGAGGTGGTGAAATCCCCCTTTTCCTTTCTGTCTGGCGGAATAATCGGGTCCAGTGGAGTGCTCCATGCGCCATGGATGAAGTCGATATGAACGGCAGGATCACATCTCGTACACATAGCCCACAGCACTTCCTGCATGTTGGAAGGATCGATGTCATCGTCGACGACGACCGTGTATCTGCCTGCGTATGCAGCAGATCGCGTTTGCGATGCCAGGTGAAGGACTTGTTTTGCGTGTCCAGGGTAGCGCTGTTTGATGGAGATCACGGTAAAGAAGCGGGTTCCGCCAACTTCGTGCTGCCAAGCCCCAAGAACATCCGGAACACCTAGCCTGTCGAGCTCGTCTCTGAGCAGGGCGGACCTCATGACTGCACGAGCACGCCCCATCTCCTCTGGTGGCTGTGCCGGAGGAACGCCTACGATGATTGGATTGTTCCTGTAGTACAGAGCTTCAACCTGGAGGGTCGGTTCAACACGGCTGGCAGAGCCGTAATAACCGGTCCATTCTCCGAAAGGTCCTTCGGTCATGAGTCGATTCGGGTCTGCAAATCCTTCGACAACAATCTCAGCATCAGCCGGTATCGGAAGACCGGTTACGGGACCCTCGATGACCTTTACGGGAGTCCCACGGACTCCTCCAGCCCACTCGTACTCGCATACGCCAAGGGGCACCTCGGTGCAAGAGCCAAGAAACTGAAGGGGGTCGCCTCCGAAAACCATCGCCACCGGGCAGAGCTCACCGCGCTCGAAGTACTTTTGCCGGTGCATGCGCCCGTGCTTTCCTGGCGAAATATAGTAGCCCAAGGTGTTTTTATCGTGAACCATCACGCGATATGTACCCAGATTGACCCAGCCGTCTTCTGGGTCGCGAGTCACATCAAACGAACCGGTTCCGATATAGCGACCGCCGTCCAAGGCGTGCCACATCGGCGTTGGGAAAATAGTCATGTCCACGTCAGCTCCGCGAACAATGTTCTCCATGACCGGCCCGTCAGTGACATACTGTGGCGGCAGGAACTTGAGTCCTTTCAGCTTTTGTCTCCAGGCATCGGAGAGCGGGACTTTGCTCAATCCAGTTGGCAGACCCAGCGTCAACGCAACCCTGTCTGTATGTCCAAAACTATTTACGAGAACACGAAAGGTCGGGTCGTATCCTGGAATGTTGTCGAACAATACGGCAGGCGATTGGTCAATGTGCTGGAGATAATCGGCAAGGTCACCAATCTCAGAATCGGCGTTCGCGCCAGATACATGACGCAGCTGCCCCATCTCTTCGATCGCCTGAAGCCATTCGCGGAGGCTCGATTTCTCAAGTATTTCGATATCCACGGCTGCTGGTTGATCTGTTATAGCCATGTTTAATGCCCCTTTCCGTAAGTGCGTAATTTCTATGGAATGGAATACGCCAGCTGAGTCCTAGAGCTTTCGCAGTAGCAGTTCAGCAAATAGATTTTTCGCCGGCTCTCCTATTTGACGTATACGAGAATTGCAGAACCCTTGGAGATCGCTGAGGTGACGTTGGAAGCAACCTGCGGGCCGCTGACATAACCCAAAGGTTCACTCTCGGTATTGGCCTTTGCAACGGTCGACGGATCTGACAGGGCTTTTTGGAATGCGCTCCTGAGCACCGCCAACCGCGCTGCT
>JAJYVK010000418.1 GCA_021792075.1 Actinomycetes bacterium
GCGATCGGAGTCACTCAGGTCACCCCAGGCACACGAACCTTTCTCGAGAATCGCTTTCCTTATCTGCTCTGGGGTTTGCTCGACAGCAAAGATCGACTCGGTTACCATGGAGCTTCATATTAGCATAAACCTGACTAAGTTGATCAACATTCGATACTTTATCGTTCGCCTTTCACCTATCGCTAAAGACGTACGATGCCGTGCCGAAGATAAAGTCGGCGCCTCCACTGCATCGACGGCATTGGTGTCACTGCCATCTCAGGCAGGTTGAACCAAATGGTGAGATCTGTACCGCATGCATGCAGCTCGGCGCATCTTGCTTTTTGAAATGGTCGCGTGATCGTCTCGCCTGTCCCACAGGTGTGTTTGGAGGCATGTACGCAACAGGCCCTTGGTGGGTACCAAGCAGCCAGCGCTTGGCGAGCGACGCCACTCGGCGCACACCAGGCAGCGGGACATGGGCGGGTACGCCAGAAGCGGCCACATTGGACGACCCGCGGATGAAGTCCTCACCAGCTGCGAGCGGATAGGTCCTAAACGCATCGCTGAACACGTCTGACCCTCGCTCGACGTGGTCCTGTAAGAACCCGCGCAGGATTGGAGCCGTCACGTAGGGGATCACGGCCATGCTGGCCAGAGTGTATCCCTTCAGCACCCGTTGCCCGACGGCGATCACCACGAGCGCCTTGCCAACAGCACCGCGGTTACGCTTACCCGGCTTGACTCCGCCGAAAAACATCTCGTCAACCTCCACGCCGCAAGAGAACAAGAGAATAGGTCTCGGCCGGGACCCTTGCGCTCTCGAGCATGTGCAACATTATCCATACTGCCGGGTCGCACCATTGCGAGAACCGCTGGATTACGAGAAGAAGTAGGCTTCCCGCGATGTCGATGCTTGTGACTGCAGCGTTCGATGCAGAACCGACCGGCAGTCACAACCCTACGGCTCCAGGGCGGAGCTTCGATCTTGATGTCTGCGAATTCTGATGTCTAGCAATTCGCGAAAGCCCGTCAGAGCCTCGATCTTGGCCTCGACCTGGGCACGCAGGTCCATGAGCACCTCGCCAGCCTCTTCGAGGACATGCTGTTGATCGTCGTCACTTTTGCGGAATTGTTCTCGCAGCAAGCGCAGGCGGTCCTCGGCCGCGACGAACCGGCGGATCTCCTCTAGGTTGAACCCCATGAGGGCCTGCAGCTCGCGGATGCGCTGAACCCGTTCGACATCGGCATCGCAGTAGCGTCTGCTGGTACCGGGATCGTGAAGGTGGGGGTGGAGGAGCCCAACTTCTTCGTAATATCGCAGGGTTCGCTCGGAGATTCCAAGGCGGGCTGCCACCGCCCCGATCTTCAGAAGGCCATTTGTCTCCTGGTCATCTCCGGTGTTTTCACCGACGACCGGCGCCTTGCGCGTCACGCCCGTTGGGCCAGAATCTGTCGAATCCCCATTCGCGGGTTTATCGGCCGTCACGGCTCACCTCGATCACGCACCGGGCGCCACCCGCCACTGTCCGGCGACCCCTCGGCGAGTCTTTCCGACTGGATCGTTAGGGTTTGGGCATTTGAACTTGGCGATTCGGGCTTGAGCGCGGTGCCGGAACTAAGCATGCTGGCTGTGGTGTCGGTGCGTACTGCGTTCTCTAGAGGCTTCAATTCGTCACCCTCTACGTAGTGGTACTTGCCGCCACGAAGCCATGAGGCGACCGCGGCTATCGCACAGGCGGCAACGGCAAAGTCGAACGCTTCGCGTAGGCCGTTCATGAATGGGCCGGAGACGAGCTTGGGGAAGAAACTGCGCCCGGTAAGGTACGCTGCATGTGCAGGGGATAGGTGCCCAAGGGCTGGTCCAAGCAGTTGTGCCATAGGATTGTACCCTAGGAATGCGGCGAATAGCGCTCCGGTAGGCGGCAAGTGCGAAACCTTGGTGGCGACCGAAGCTGGGACTCCCTGGGCTACGAGCCCGCTGTATAGGCTCCCGGGCAGACTACTGGCGAGTCCGGTGATGATCAAGGTGAAAAAGATACCGATGGAAAGGACCATGGCCGAATTCTGGAATGTGGCAGCCATCCCTGAGCCGGCACCGCGCTGGTTTGGCGGGAGGCTATTCATGATGCCTGCTCGGTTCGGCGAGGCAAAGAGGCCCATGGCCAATCCATTAGCCAGCAGAAGCAGCGCAAACCAGATGTAGGAGAAATTGACGGGAAGGAGTTCCAGGAGTCCGAAGCTTGCCGCCGCGCCGACCATGCCGCCGGTCGCGAAGGGTCGGGCACCAAAGTGGTCCGACAGATAACCCGACGCTGGCCCAGCTATCAAAAATCCGGCGGTAAGCGGCAGCATGTAGATACCGGCCCATAGCGGGGTCTGAGCGAAGCTGTAGCCGTGTTGAGGCAGCCAGATGCCCTGAAGCCAGATAATCAAAATGAACATCAGTCCACCTCGACCCAGCGAGGCGAGCAGGCTGGCCATGTTGCCCGCCGCGAACGCCCGGATCCGAAAGAGCGGTAACCGGAACATCGGGTTTGCGACCTTGGTCTCGATGTAGCCGAAAACCGCCAGCACTACGATGCCACCGACGATGGCGCCGATCACCCACGGGTTGGTCCATCCCATAGAGTGGCCGCCGTAAGGTTCGATCCCATAGGTGATGCCGACCAGCAGGGCAATCAAGCCGATGGCGAAGGTCAGGTTCCCCCACCAGTCGATCCGCGATGCAGTGCGCACCCCCTTTTCAACCAGCTTGAAGTAGGCCCAGAAGGTGCCGAACACCCCGAAGGGGACCGATACGAGAAACACCAAGTGCCACTCGACCGGCCCGAGCAGGCCGCCGAGGACCAGTCCTATGAATGAGCCGCCGATGGCGGCCACCTGGTTTATCCCCAGCGCGAGACCCCGCTCGTGGGGTGGGAAGGCATCGGTGAGAATCGCCGAGGAGTTGGCGAATAGAAGCGCACCGCCCACTCCTTGAAAGACGCGCATGATGATGAGCCAGAGCGCGCCGGCCGTTCC
>JAJYVK010000419.1 GCA_021792075.1 Actinomycetes bacterium
CAGGCAACTACAACGAGGATCACAAGCACGGTGATAAACCCCATTGAGAAACCGCTCCAACTTCTCAGTGCAACAGGAATACGTCTATCGAACATATCGAGACCGTCGTCGTAGGTTTGTCGGCGTATTTCTGAGAAAAGCTCTGGCGTATTGACGCTAAACGGATGTGGAGGTGAGTATGGACAGGCATAGTAGCAATCCCTGCAGTCGTGGCAAAGATTAGCCAGATGTACCACATCGCCCCGAGTGAGGAGCTTCCTTCTTTCTAAGGCCGGAAAGACTGCGCAATATCCCTCACAATAGCGACATGCATTGCATATATTGAGCTGGCGTTCTGCTTCACTGAACAAATCGCCTGTGCTGATTCCGCCCAACTCATGTTCGTGCAACAATTCCTGCCCCCCTACCTGCGATACGGCCCCAAACACTTCCAATCGTCAAACCGAAACCTGCCAGATAGCCCGTCGACAAGATATTTCCGGACATAATCTCGCCCGCCGCAAACAGATTCTTAAAGTGCCCTCCGTCTTGACGAACGATTAGGCCATCCCGATTAACAGCTACTCCCATGTATGTAAAAGTGATACCTGGTCTCATAGCAACTCCATAAAATGGCGGCGTATCAAGACGCTGTGCCCAGTGGCTCTTGCATGGCTGAATACCTGTGGTAAAGCAGTCGTCAAGTTGGTTTGGGTCAAAGGTTCCTTTTCGAAAGATTGCTGCGTTGAATCTATCTACTGTATCCGTAACTGCGACCTCATCCAGGCCGAGTTTTTGGGCAAGTGCACGTATTGAGTCTGCCTGTTTCGGCGAATACATCGGAGGCAAAAAGAGGCTGTTTACCTTGCTGTCCCACAAAGAGTACGCAATTTGACCCTCTTGCTCCGCAATGTTGCGGCCCCAAATAGCGTACCTTTTCGGCCAGATCTCCTCACCTTCGTCATAAAAACGCCTACCAAACCGATTCACTACGATACCAAAGGGAATGGTGTCCAGCCGGGTAGCAATTCCACCATCAAAACGCGGCGAGCGAGCATCGACCGCTACCGCGTGAAAACCTTTTTCTTGGCCAGCAGAGGCTGCCCCAGAATTATAAAGCACTTTTAAAATTGTGCCATCGTTATACTGTGGCCCTCGAATGAAGTAGTTTTGTGCAGCGGCTCCCCAATACTTGGCTAGCCATTCGAGATTGGCTTCGTAGCCACCACATGCACAAACTACCGCACCAGCATTAATCTTATTGCGTGAGCCATTCCTGTTCACAATGACACCATTACATCGATCTCCCTCAAAAACTAAATTTTCGACCAAAGTATCGTAAAGGATCGACACGCCCATTTTTGATAAAACTGACTGGTAGCTGTTAATAAGAGCCTTACCACCACCCAGAAAGAACCGGTTTGTTCTACCCAATTGCAAAGTTCCTCTTAGCGGACGCTGCCAGATGATACCGTGCTTGCTCATCCAAGCAGGGACTGATTCGGACTCGCTCACCGTTAGAAAAGCCAGCTCTTCATTGCTAGGTCCTTTGCCAATTTTACATAAATCGTCCCACATCTCTTCAAATTGATAGCTACCAGTGTTGAATGCGTCCGCACCAGCGTGGACACAGCGTATATTTCGGGTATGACGTGTGTTTCCACCTCGAAATTCGATTGGGGCTCGCTCCAGGATAAGAACGTTGTCGACTTTGCTGCGGGCAGAAATCGCCGCCACGAGTGCAGCATTCCCCCCACCAATAACCACCACATCAAATTCTGGGTTCTGATCTTTAAGATTCATTTCGAAGTACCCAACCTCTTGCCAAAATTGACGAAGCCAAGAATGCTGCTATCTAAATGACACATCTGGGTTCGTAATAACGCTTGCTATACGTGCCAGTCTGGCTGAATCCAGGATGAAAAATTTACGCGTCAAAAAAACTCATAACTAACTCATAACTATTTTCAACTTGAACTTCAATGATGTATAGTAACACTATAGCGCAATACCGTGCTCATTACGCACCTCAGAATTTACGCAATCATGTGGTTTGTTAGGAAATGGGAGTTCCAGCATGGACAATTTGAGCGGTGGAGAGATCATCGTCGAGTATTTAAAAAGAGAAGGTGTTCAATTTATTTTCACACTCTGTGGGCACGGGAACGTGGGACTCTTAGATGCACTTCTAGACCATCAAAATGACATTAAAGTTGTTTCAGTTCATCACGAAGCAATTGCAGGTTTCATGGCAGACGCATATTTTAGAACCAGTCACCGTGTTGCTGCCACACTAACATCATGTGGACCGGGGTCAGCCAACCTTCCCGTGGCGCTGGGCTGCGCCTTTATGGACTCTTCGGCATTCCTGGCTATTACCGGAAACATACCTACTTCGCAGTTCAACAGAGGCCCTTTCCAAGAAACTGGAAAGTATTATCAGGCAGACTTTCCATCCGTAATCCGACCGTATGTCAAAAGAAGCTATCAAGCTACACGGGTTGAACAGCTTCCGTTAATGATGCGTCAGACTTTCTCATTGATGTTGTCCGGCCAACCTGGACCAGTAAATCTTGACGTGCCTTTGAATGTTTTTGTCGAACGGGCTGACGTCGATATCCCAGAGCCTAAAGAGTGGCGCCTTGGCGTATCCACACATCTTAGCGCGCATGATAGCGATATTGAACGAGTAATAGATGAGCTGAGGCTAGCAAACCGCCCCCTATTGGTTGTCGGACGGGGTATCGAATTAGCAGAAGCTGAACAAGAACTGTCACATTTCGCAGAGCTCTTACAAATCCCGGTCGCCTTTACTCCTCTGGGAAAGGGGTGCTTTGATCCGCGCTCAGAACTGAGCGTTGGAGAAACCGGTCGAAATGGCACCCTTATGGCGAACAGCGCAGCGCGCAATGCTGACCTTATCATCGCCATTGGCACACGCTTTGACGACCGCGCAACGAGCTCATGGCTACCCGGGTACACGTTTCAGATCCCGCCGACTCGGCTCATTCAG
>JAJYVK010000420.1 GCA_021792075.1 Actinomycetes bacterium
TGAGAGCGTGGCACCCTCGGCGAGGCAGCAGCTTTCGAACTCCTCCCGCCTCTCCCTTTGCATGAGCACCGGCCGTATGTTCATTTGAACGTGGTCTCGGTGTGCCGCGACGGTCCCAGGGGAAAGTTGGTATCCGCTTGATGTCTCTATCCATTGATGCGTACGGCTTTGAAATTCCATATATCGATCTCTCACTCTCTCTTTAAATACTATTACTCGCGGTTGTGACAACGTAGTGCCGCCTGGCCTGAGTTCTTAGTTATGTTTTCGTCAGTGTCTCGCAGCGTTTTTCGCTTTCTGGTAGCGGCTGTGATCCTGGAAAGCCGCGAGTTATTTGGGCCATGACCACCAAAAAAACATCCATGAATTCTTGAGTCAATGCATGGTATTCTTAGCATTAGGTCTATCTGGAAGGATGGAATTATGGCAGGGAAAGATGGCACTCAGAAACTTGGAAAGCTAGTCGAGACTGGCCTTTCCGTGGCCAAGATGGCCCAAACGAAGGCAGAGGAAGCCCTGCGCGATGTAGCACACATCTCCGAAGCTCAGCGAAACCAGATGCAGAAGATGCTGGATGATGCAGCCAAGAAGAGCCGCGATAGCACTGAAGCATTGATCAAGGGACTCCGGAAGGAGATGGAGAAGCAGATGCGGGCTGCAAATGCTCTCTCAAAGGAGGAGTTTGGAAAGTTTTCCGACAAGCTGTCCTCCTTGAGCCAGGACCTTGGGAAGATGTCCAGCATCAGAGAGGAAGTTGCGAAGCTCACCGAGATGGTAAATTCACTTGTCCGCTCGGTTTCAAGTTCGGAAATACTTGGTGGGGCCAGTGGTGAAAAGGCAGCTTCAGCAGGTGGCGAAAAGGCGAAGCCAACAACAGCTCGCAGGGCTCCTCGAACTACGACTACAAGGGCAAGAAGGTCCACAAGGAAAGTGACTCCCTCGACGACGACTTCGTCTGCAGCCGATGCTGCTATAGCGGAGTCGGCTGGCGACGCTGGTGCACCACCCGAAGGTGAAGGCGCCCCAAACGCATAAGTGTTTCGTCTACCAACCGTCTTGTCTCAGAAAGGCTGATTGGATTGCGCGTCGGCCGTCAGCCATGACGCGCGCTTGTTGATATGGGTGCGGATAAGGGTCGGGTTGCGAAACGTTTGGATTCTGCATTAGTCGAGCGCGGTCTGGCAGGCTCAAGAGAGATCGCCGCGGAGCTGATTCACGAGGGAAAGGTACTTGTAAACCGATCCGTAGCATCTAAGGCCGCGAGACATGTCAAAGCAGCTGACAGGATCGAGGTAATCTCCCTCCCGAAGTATGTCTCACGTGGCGGACTGAAGTTGGAGGGCGCTCTTAGACGTTTCGACATAGCTGTTGGTGGACTTCGGGCTTTAGATGTCGGCAGTTCAACCGGGGGATTCACAGACTGTCTTCTCCAACATCATGCTAGGTCGGTCTATGCACTCGACGTGGGAACCAATCAGTTGCACGAAAAGATGCGACAAGATGCCCGGGTAGTCAGCTTTGAGCGAACCAATGTGAGGGACTTTAGAGATCCAGAAGGACTTGGCTTCGATATTGTCGTTGCAGATGTATCGTTTACTTCCGTGCGCCTGTTGGCAGGTGCTTTAGTGGCACTGACCAGAGAGAACGGACAGCTTGTGATCCTGGTAAAGCCGCAGTTCGAGGTGGGTCATAGAGAGGCGTCAAAAGGCCGTGGAGTCATTCGGGACCCGTCGCTTTGGAAGGAGTCTCTCAAAATGGTCGCCGAGGAATTTCTAAGACAGGGTGTCGCTGTGATCGGCTTAGCCGTTTCTGAGATACGGGGTACTCAGGGGAATGTTGAGTTTTTTTATCACCTCTTGAAAGATCCATCACGCGAGGCTGAAGATTTTGAACGGCTGATAGATTCTGAAGTCGACCGTGTCTCTGGGCAAATCGAGGGGAATCCGTTTGACAGGTGACCACGATTTGTTAGTTTGTAGCCAATGGCAAATGTAGGGATTGTTTACCACCCCCAGCGCGAGAGTGCCCGAGTCAAGGCCGTAGAGTTGGAGAAGTGGCTTTATCAAAGGGAACACCGCGCCATCTTCGTAGGTGAAAGCGAAAGCTGGGCGAAAGGCGGCCTCGATCTAGTTGTTTCTCTTGGCGGAGACGGCACGATGCTCAGGGCAATAGACAAGATTCTGCCGGCAACTATCCCGGTCCTGGGGGTGAATTTCGGATCCTTGGGTTATCTGACAGAGATCGATCCTGATGGGCTGTTTCATGCACTGGAGCGTTTTTTTGACGGCGACTATTCGATAGAGGAGCGGATGACGCTGTCGATCGAAGTCGAGAAAGATGAAGGAGCCAGTGATTCCCAGGAGTCCAAAATGCCTTTGCGCAAGCGTTATGTCGCGTTGAATGATTTGGTAGTTGAGAAGCTGGACTCAGGTCACGTTATCAGGGTTGATGTCACATTCGGCTCGAGCCATTTTCTGACTTACGAAGCGGACGGCTTAATTGTGAGCACGCCGACCGGATCGACTGCCTACAGCTTCTCTGCGAGAGGCCCTGTAGTTTCACCGCGCCTTAAGGCTATTGTATTGACTCCTATCAGCCCTCATATGCTCTTCGATAGGTCGTTGATCGTCGAACCCAGCGAGATCGTGGAGCTTAGAATCGCTGAGGGTCCGTCTGCAGCGGTGATGGTCGATGGTTCGCGTAAGGTGGTGTTGGAGCCTGACGATAGGGTAAGATGCAGTGCTGCGGAAACGGCCGCGCATCTGGTCACCTTTTCACGGCGGGATTTCCACGAGATCCTGAAAAGGAAATTTGGTCTGCATTCTAAGCGGATGGGCGATTAGACCCATACTCCGGCATCTGGATGGATTGGCGTGCTTGAAGAACTTCACGTGACAAATTTCGGAGTGGTTGAGGATCTCTCGATTTCCATTGGTCCCGGCATGACCGTTATCAGCGGCGAGACTGGAGCCGGCAAGACAC
>JAJYVK010000421.1 GCA_021792075.1 Actinomycetes bacterium
GGCTCCGAACTGGAGGCGGAGGCGTTGCCGGCTTGGTACGACCCGAGGCGGCTCATGTTCTTCGAGTCGGCCGAGGGCGGCGCCGGCGTGCTGCGCAGGCTGGTCGAGGACCCAGAAACGCTGGCCCAGGTCGCCCGCAAGGCCTTGGAGCTCTGCCACATCGACGCTCAAAGCGGAGTGGACCTGCCCGGAGCGTGTGAGGGTGCTTGCTACAGCTGCCTGCTCTCCTACACCAACCAGCCCCTCCACAAGTTCCTCGACCGGCGGGCGGCTGCCGATTGGCTCCTGCATCTGGCCGGTGCCAAGGTCGCAATCGGAGAGGGGCCGTTGCCGCGTGCGGAGCACCTCCGGCGCTTGATGGCCCTGGCGCAGAGCGACTTGGAAAGGCGTTTCCTGGACTTTCTAGAGGACGGCGGTTACCGGCTACCGAGCGAAGCGCAGCCGCTTTTTTCGGAGTTGGGTGTGCGACCGGACTTCCTTTACAAGGAGACCGGCACGGTCGTGTATATCGACGGCCCTCATCACAAGTACCCGGACCGGGCAAGACGTGACGCCGAAGCGACGGGACGCCTGGAAGACGCGGGGTGGGAGGTGCTGCGGCTCGGGCCGGCCGACGATTGGCGGGTTGTGGTTGCCGGTAGGAGGGATATTTTCGCTGGTCAGTAATGGCGAAATGTCGGAAGAGGAAGCCTCATGAAAGTACAAGACATTCTATCCAAGGTTGACGGGGGCGACATTGCGCTCCCAGAGTTCCAACGAGGTTATGTATGGAACCGAGAGCAAGTTAGAGGCCTGATGAGATCTTTCTACCTCGGCTACCCTGTCGGAAGTTTGCTCGTTTGGGAGACATCGGTGGGTTCGACTGTGGCACGAGGAGGAGCGAACGCTGTAGTTGGAGGTTCAGCCCACCTCCTCCTTGATGGCCAACAGCGGATAACAAGCCTATATGGGATCATCCGAGGGCACCCTCCCGCCTTCTTCGAGGGAGATGAGAAGGCCTTCCTGGGCCTGCACTTCCATTTGGATGATGAGATGTTCGAGTTCTATGCCCCTGCCAAGATGAGCGGGGACCCTCGCTGGGTAAGAGTCACCGAACTGATGCAGACGGGTGTGGGCGGTCCCGTGATTGAGCGCATATTGCAAAGACCTGAGCTATCAGCGCAATTGCCCGTCTACTTGGGCCGTCTGAACCGCATCGCTCAGATCAAGGAGGTGGATCTGCACGTCGATGAGGTGACCGGCGAAGACAAGACGATTGATGTAGTAGTTGACATATTTAACAGGGTGAACTCAGGGGGGAGCAAGCTCTCTAAAGGTGACTTGGCGCTCGCCAAAGTCTGCGCCGATTGGCCTCCCGCTCGCCAACGCTTGCGGGAGTTGCTCGGCCACTGGAGCCATGCTGGCTTTGATTTCACTCTTGACTGGTTGCTCCGAGTCACCACAACGATAATAACAAACCAGGCGATGTTCTCCGGTTTGCGTGATGTCGATGCCGGGAAATTTGAAGAAGGCGTGAGCAAGGCCGGCGAGGCAGTCGACTACTTGCTTAATCTGTTGTCGGCTCGGCTCGGGATCGACCACGATCGAGTGCTTGGTGGGAGATATGCGTTTCCTGTGATGGCGCGATATGTGATTGATAGACCGACGACGGCGAAAGACCCTCTTGACCAGGGAAAGTTGTTGTATTGGTATCTGCATAGCTCGATCTGGGGACGGTTCGCAGGATCAACAGAGACTGTACTGAACCAAGACCTGACAGCTATGGATGCCGGTGGCCTGGACCAACTCATAGCGGTTCTGGAGCAGTCACGAGGAGACTTAACTGTGAGGCCGAGTGACTTCGCGGGCACCACGCTGGGCGCCAGGTTCTATCCCTTGCTATACGTCCTGACGCGGACCCACCAAAGCCGTGACCTGGCTGCTGCAGGCCTCGAACTTCGGAAAGGACTGCTTGGAAAGCTGAGCCACTTAGAGGTCCACCATATCTTTCCTAAAGCCGTGTTGTACGACCAAGGTTATGAGCGAGGTGAAGTGAACGCGGTGGCGAATCTCTGCTTTCTAACACAAGAAGCGAACCTTGAGATCTCTGACCGTGAACCACGTGACTACTTTTCCGTTGCCGAGGAGAAGTTCCCTGGAGCGCTGGAGTCTCAATGGATACCAACCGACCGTGAACTTCGCTCCGTTTCCAGGTACCGTGATTTCCTCGAAGCTCGCCGGGAGTTATTGACAAAAGTCTCAAACTCATTTCTCGGCGATCTTCTGATCGTGCCGGCCTCCACGGCGACGGCCTCTGTTGAACTGAGGGAATTGCGCCCGAGCGTGGTCGAGAACTCGCGCAGCGAGACGCCAAGTGCTGAGGTGCAAGAGTTGGTGGAGCAGTACGGTCTTGCCCCGGCGTTAGCGCTAGCGGTGATCTCAAATCCCCTTACCGGTGAGGAAATTGGTATTGCTGACGCAGCGTGGTTGAGCGGCCTGCAAGGTACGTACGACGAACCGGTCGTACTGACCATCGACCCAGACCCCGGTGACGTGGAGGCCATGGAGGCGGCTGGGTACCGCGTGTTCACGTCCCTACTATCATTGGCCAGTTTCCTAGCGATCCGGTCAGCCGGGCAGAGCGGGAGTGTGGGTGACTGAGCGAGTTCCGGAGGTGCAATTCACCGGGGTGCTTCAGTGAGCGCGTTCGCAGTTGGTTCACTCGTGCGCGCGAGGGGCAGGGAATGGGTGGTACTGCCCGAGTCCGAGGACGACTTGCTCGTCCTTCGCCCTCTTGGGGGTAGCGAGGACGAGGTAGCCGGCGTGCTGACCGACGTCGAGCGGGTCGAGCCGGCTAACTTCACCTTGCCGAGCGCAGAGGACATCGGCGACTACCGGTCGGCCCGTTTGTTGCGCGACGCTCTCCGCCTCGGGTTCCGCTCCTCTGCCGGCCCCTTCCGGTCTTTTGGCAAAGTCGCCGTGGAGCCCCGCCCCTAC
>JAJYVK010000422.1 GCA_021792075.1 Actinomycetes bacterium
AATGGATATCGAGCCAATGATCTGGGGCATACGGCCTGTTACGCCATCCCCGAATTGGGCATCATCCTGGATGCAGGTACCGGGATGTATCGGATGGTGGACTACCTGCAGACCGCTGAACTTGATGTCTATCTGAGTCATAGCCATCCCGATCATGTAACGGGATTAAGCAACCTGGAATTTATATTCTGGAGGAAAATGAAACGGGAGGCCCTTGCGCGAGGCTCCAACGAGAGGATTCTCATGGCCAGATTCGCTCCGGGAGCATCTCCGCGCAAAGTCCGTGTCCATCTCGCTCCAGAACATATGGAAGACGTGCTGTATCAACTCCAGCGATTTGCCGACAACAAGATGATTGACTACCTACCGCTGCAAACTGTGGCGGAGATTGCGCCCGGCATAAGACTCAGTTCTTTTCCGATAGAACACCGGAAGGATGAGTTATGTTTTGGCTTTCGGCTTGATCATCCTGAAGGATCGTTGGCCTATGTCACTGATACATACGGTGAGCCGGGCGCAATCTATCAGGAAGCGATCCGGGGTGTTGATGTGCTGCTTCATGACTGCGCCATGCCCGACGATGATCCGGAATACGCCAGGATGCTCGGTCATAGTCACATCACACCGGTTGCTCAACTGGCTGCTGAAGCCCAGGTTGGCCGTCTTGTACTGATTCATCTGCACGCGGCTCGTCCGGACACTGGTGAGCCGGAGCTTGACAGGATCCAATCGATCTTCCCGCGAACCGAGGTTGCTTTCGATAGGATGGAAATAGAGTTCTAGGCTGAGGAGGTTTAGGTGATGATTAGCCAGTTTTATCATTTTCAATTCGGCAGTTTTCACTGCACGTCGGTTAGCGACGGCGGGCACTTCTATCAACTGGCTCACATGTTTGCGAACGTACCACTTGAGCAGGTGACTCAGGCGTTGAGCCAACGCGGACTACCCACCGATCTCTTCTTTACACCCTACGCCTGCCTTTATGTGAACACCGGATCGCATCACATTCTGGTTGATATGGGCGGCGGTGATGTGATGCCCAATGCCGGTAAACTGCGTGAGAATCTGATTGCCAGCGGTGTTGAGCCATCGCAGATTGACACGATCCTTATCACACACGCCCATCCCGATCACATCGGCGGAACGACCACGCCAGAAGGGGAACTGTTGTACCCCAACGCACATTATTTCATCTGGCACAAGGAATGGGATTTTTGGCGATCTGACACGGCCGTAGAAATAGCCCCTATGCGCCACGTTACGTTGGCGCGAGAGCGGCTCGCCTATCTTGAAGGGCGGGTGACGCTGATTGAAACCGGTACGGAAATCGTTCCTGGCGTGTGGGGGATTGACGCCGCTGGCCATACGCCGGGGCACATGGCGCTCTCGTTTGTCTCCGAGGGAACGCAGCTAATCCATATCTCCGACACTGTTCTCACTCCGCTCCATCTGGAATATCCCGATTGGCTGCCAGTCTTTGACATCCTGCCGGATGAAGCTGCTGTGAGTAAGCAGCGTCTCTTCAACCAGGCATCCAGTGAGAAGGCGTTGGTTTTTGCCCACCACTTTCCGCCTTTTCCAAACATTGGTTACGTCTCCAAACGCGGCACTGGCTGGGAGTGGCGGCCTGTCCAGGTGGCAATTTCAACGTGATGCAGTTTGAGGTGATGGAGGGGTTGAGTGTGGTGGCGCGGGGGTGGGGGGAAACGGCCGTTGGCAGCCCCCTACGTTACTCACCAAAACCTACATCGGAGGTTATTATGGCTAATAAGATTGGGTTCGATAGCCGAGAGCTATTTCGCTATGTCAAAATTGAACAACCACGAATTACGGATCTTTCGCTCCGCACAAAACAAAACAAGTCGTTGAGTGCAGTCCTTAAGAAGAAAAAGACAGATCAAGAAAAGTGGGCGCAAGACTTCATCAACTCAGACAAGAAAGTCAGCAGCGAATCGGATTTGTCGTTTCCGTATTTCGACCACCTAAAAATCACATCTCTAGATCCTGTTACTTTGCCAACGGTCAGAGATCTGCGCGACAAAGAGGCGTTCCAACGTCTCAATCCTGTTACAGACAGAAAATACATCACAGATCGTGAGAATGCGCTGGCCTCGGTAATGGCCTATCGAATACTGGATATGTCAGATGAACTGGATCAGGCGGCCAGATTACTGAGTTTCATTGACGAATTTCCCCGGCTGGCAAACACAACCAGGCGGCGACCATATGCAAGACCAGTTTATGAGCGGATCAAGTTCAAAACACCAAAGCCTGCGAAACCCACGAAGTCAGAAACCTCGGAAAAACCAAGCCGTCACGACGATATGGTCGCCCTGTCCAATGATGTTCGTCTGCTGTGGCAAGTGAAAAATCAGATGAAGCGGACGCTGCTCAATGAGTATGAGGCAGAAATTCAGAAGCTAAAACGAGCGCGGTTTGTAGAAACAGAGCCCCAGACAAAATCAAAAGCAGCCGCAAAGAAAACTGTATCGAAAAAGAAACCGGAGAAAGCGCCAATCCGCCAACCCATCGATCGTGAGCGGCAGCAAAAGCACATCGCTTTTCTAAAAGAACGCAACGCCAGGTTGGCTGAATTGCGGGCAGAGCGAAAAGCAGTGGAAGAACAAAGCACCCTGGAATCAATCATCCTTGCCGGCGCCGACAAGCTTGCGCTATTCGCACCAGGCAAATCGCCCGACGACATACGCCAGGTGCAGACGCGGATGAAGACCGTAATGAATCGGTATGACATCCCCTACGGAAACTTCTGTCGCGTCTATGATAAAGCCGTTGCCGATGCCGACCGTGAGCCAATTTCCAAGCCATTCCAATTCAAAGCGGATTGCTTTTTGGAAAATCCGAAAATCGCCTTTGAGAATACGATTCGCATCCTTGGCCTGGGCAATTTGATCAAGGTCGAGGAAACCTTCATCAGCTACAGACCCGCTGAGATTAGCTATATCGAAAATAT
>JAJYVK010000423.1 GCA_021792075.1 Actinomycetes bacterium
AACCGATCTCGTGCCAAAGATGAAGCGTGGCCAGATCGAGCCGGAGGTAGTCGTCGGTCTTGGGCATCTCGACGAGCTTCGTCAGATCCGCCCTAGAGAAGATGGCGGTTTCGAAATCGGAGCGTGTGTGACTTTAACCGAGGTAGTTTCGAACCCGATTCTGCGATCGGCGTATCCTGGCTATGTGAAAGCGGCCGGCCTGGTTTCCTCTCCGGCGCTGCGCAACTCAGGCACAATCGGAGGGAATCTCTGTGTCGACACCCGCTGCAATTACTACGACGAGAGTTACGAGTGGCGCAAGGCCCTTGGATTCTGCATGAAGAAAGACGGTGATATCTGCCGTGTGGCACCTGCCAGTGCCACCTGCCGGGCCATCGCCTCTTCGGATACAGCACCTGCGGCTATCTCAATGAATGCAACGGTGTTGCTATTAGGTCCGAATGGAGAGCGCGAGGTTCCCGTATCCTCTTTGTACCAGGACGACGGCCAGTTCTATATCACTAAGGCCGCTGATGAGATACTCGTGAGTCTTCGCATGCCGGAGCCGGGGAAGTGGAAGTCATCCTATGTCAAGGTGCGAAGCCGTGGCTCGATCGATTTTCCTCTAGTGGGTGCTGCGGCCGCCGTGCGTATGAATGGCTCTTTGGTCGAGGCGTGCCGGATTGTGATAACAGCCGTCGGTCCGCAGCCGCTCGATGTCAGCCAGGCGGCGGAACCGTTGTTAGGCAGGGCGATCGATTCCGCAATTCTCGAGGAGGTTGCCACCGAGGCGGCTAAACCCGCGCGGCCTCTCGACAACGCTGATCTCTCCTACGTATGGAGAAAAAGGATGACGCGCCGAGCGATCGAGCAGGCTATTCGGGAGGCTGCGGAAGTTGCATGATCATCGCCGGCCGCTGGAACGGCAGCGTCGAGTCGTAAATGTCAAGTTTTGAAAAGTTGCCTGAGTGAAAAGTCTTGAAAGCGAAGAGTTAAAAAGCGTACGTGGTCGAAGTGAGAACAATTTAGGGCGGTGGGTGCTTCATGCGCCAGTTTTGCAATACCGCTGTCTTCCAAGATGGGCGGAGGACGCCTGGTTTCGCGTAGCTGTCATTGGAAGAGGCGAAGTTAGCAGGTGTAGCTGTCGTCTTTTCGACCCGCCGTCCTTGGGTCAATTGAAAGTTCCCGCTATGCGGAGAGATCTCCGGATTCCTCACGCAGTAGGAAGGACAAGATAAGAGTTTGGGGGATGGTCAAATGCATATGATCAACCGAGCCATGGATACAAGCGGGCCGGGGATACCGACCTCAACGCGGGAAAAGGCAGATCTTTTTGGCTCGAAAATCCGACGGTTGGGATCGGCGAAGAGCTGTCGGAGCCTAGCCGTGTTTTCCCGGGAAGGTGACAGATGAGCACGAAAGTTGATTCCTACGACGATATAAGAGCTCTGCAGCTGGAGAAGCTGCAGTCCGGCACAGAAGAGCTGCTGGCCTCGAATCGATTCTATAAGCCACGCATGCACGACGTGAGTTCTTGGAATGACTTCTACGATCTGCCTTTTCTGACCAAGGCTGAGCTCGTGGAAGACCAGAAGGAAAATGCTCCGTTTGGTACAAATCTCACGTACCCTCTCGGCGATTATGTTCGTCTCCATCAGACCTCAGGAAGTTCAGGTGGACGTCCTCTCAGATGGCTGGATACCGCACGGTCATGGGTTTGGTGGACAGGTATATGGGCCAACCATGTCTACAAGGGGGCTGGGATAACCAGTGAAGACAGGATCTTCTTCGCTTTTAGCTTCGGTCCATTCGTCGGGTTCTGGTCTGCATACGCCGGAGCCGAACGGCTTGGGGCGATGGTGATTCCTGGTGGATCGATGAGTTCAGAGCAGCGCGTCCTGGCTATCCGCGATCTCGAACCCACAGTGCTCTGTTCGACACCAACCTATGCGCTGCGGCTGGCGGAGGTTGCAAAGGAGATGGGCATCGATTTGTCGGAATCTTCTATTAAAAAGACGCTTCATGCTGGAGAGCCGGGTGCGAGCATCCCCGCCACCAAGAAGGCAATTGAAACCGCCTTCGGTGCGCAATGCTACGACCACACAGGCATGACCGAGGTCGGGCCGACGGGATTCACGTGTTCCGCAGGGGATGGGGTCCACTTCGTTGAGTCGGAGTTCATCTTGGAGGTCATTCCAGTCGGAACCGATGCTGATCCTAAAAGGACCAGATCCGAAGGCACGGGGGAGCTGGTGATAACCAATCTTGGCCGCTTCTGTTCTCCGCTGATCCGTTACCGCACCGGAGATCTTGTGGAGCTATCGCGCGAACCCTGCTCCTGTGGCAGCCCATTTGCCAAGGCTGTGGGCGGAATACGCGGGCGCGTTGACGACATGTTCACGGTGCGAGGTATAAACCTCTACCCGTCGCAGGTGGAAGAGGTGCTAAGACGCTACTCGGAGATAGTCAATTTCCAGATCCGCCATCAGAAAGTTAGGCACATGGACGAGGTGTCTCTAATGATAGAGACCCGTGATGGTGATGACTCAATCGTTGAGAGCGTCGTCTTGGATCTCCGCCACTCTTTTGGCGTACGCATAGACTGTCAATGCGTACCGGCTGGATCGTTGCCAGCGAACGAGATGAAGGCAAAGAGGGTAGTCCACGTCCAGGGGTGAGCCTTTGTTGAGGTAGAACCGAAGCGTGCGCTTGACCTGAGCCCTTGTGGTCTTTCGTATTGCGGGCCATTCATATGAACGGTCAGAGCGTTCCGGCGGGTATCTGCGGATATGAATATCTTTGGCGCCGGTCCCGTAGGTACTGTACGATTTATTCTAGGGAGTCAACTCTAGAAATATCTGGGTGCTTGCGAGGCACAGCATGGGCGATGGAGAACGAAGGTGTCCGAGGACCACGAAACTGGGGGAAGCAGCTCTGGGTCAGAGCGAATCTCAGATGACGTCATGCGGGCCGAACTCGCGCGA
>JAJYVK010000424.1 GCA_021792075.1 Actinomycetes bacterium
ATTGAGCGCATCTGCAATGTGCAGCTGCGCATCAAGTAGAAATTTTCGGCACTGCTCTATCGGTCCCCCAAGAATACCCAAGGCATCTCCTGACTGAATCACCCTCTCCAGCTAGGATGCATTCCCGCTAGCACGGGCTGCGATCTCGCCCGCATTTGCTGGAACTTCGTCGCCTCGCCACACTACGTGCATGTCAGGACGAAGCAGCAATAAATCTCGCTCATAAACCTTCCTAGCGGCTGGAGAGGACACCGAGAGAGTCCTAAATGGAACCGAAAGCCTTTTAAACCCTCTTGCAAAGGGCTCTCCGGCATTCGGATCACCACCTAGATTCACCAATGTATACCCATTTGGGTCAATCATGTCTTGAATTGGCACACCATTTTCAATCCACACATGTGGCAGCCGACTTCCAGGCCAAGAGGTTGGAGTGTATTCGAACGAGTCTGGATCCGGAGCATCCCCCTCCTCTTCGATAATAAGAGGAGAGCCTGAATAGCGGTATCCAAGCTCTATGCCCAGCAGCTCGTTGCTCTTCCTCTGCTCTTTGTCAACCAGCTCTCTAATCCTTTCACGGTGAGCCTCGCCCTCCGGTGATTCTTCAAAAGCCAAAGGGCCGCATATGCTTCTCCAGGTCCTCCGCCCAATCGCTGCTTGCCGTGAAGCATTGACATTTCTCGCTCCGATCTGGCGACGCTCGGTCTCGTAGGACTCAAGAAGTTTTGGACCTCCCCAGCCTGCCAGCGTTGCAGCAAGCTTCCAAGAGAGGTCTATGGCATCTCCAACCCCGGTGTTCATTCCGAGGCCACCGGTTGGAATCACCAGGTGGGCAGCATCGCCGGCGATAAATACGCGATTCGTGGAGTAGCTGTCTGCGAGCATCAGACGCTGAGTCCATTTGCCCACATACAGCATTTCGAACTCAACTGGGGCGCCAACAGTTTTTCGAAAGAGCTCCACCATCTCGGAGCTGTCATCGACAACGGCATGCAAGGTCAAATGGACCGTGTCATCTTGGACAATGAGAAATGTCGACTTGTCGTCCGCAACGTGATAATGCCGCCCCTTGCCAATCGGAATGCTGTTGTAAACTCCAGGAGCCCTGTACAAGGCCTGATGCATCTCAAGGAGCGACTCCCCTCTAAGCTCCACGCCGAGCTGGCCTCGCACGGTTGATGTTCCTCCGTCACAGCCTGCGAGGTACTTCGAACGGATCGAGACCTCGTTCCCTTCTAGGTCTCTCACCAGTGAAGTCACCCCATCCTCATCTTCGATAAAGGACTCGAGTTCATGTCCAAAACGAACCGATACTCCCGAAGTGCGCTCCGCCACCCCTTTGAGCAGGGGCTCCAGAGTATATTGAGAGATCAGCTGGTAGGGTTCTAGCGGCATCGAACCATCGTTGGTTAGAGATCCTTCCGCCTTCAGCTGGTTCACCGACGGGTAGGGATGCCGCGCGATCGGCGGGTCTTGCAGCGTGCGGATCACGAACACATCCATCGGCAGATCCTGACCGTATCCGGCGCCACGGACCTCGTCTGCTATGCCAAGCCTACGGAATATCTCCATCGTTCTGGCATTGCATCGCTCCATCTTGGGAAGAAATGCGGGCTTGGGACGCTTGTCAACCAATATGCACCGCACGCCACGCTGACCCAGATCAATTGCAAGAGTGAGACCTACAGGACCTCCACCAACTACAAGGACATCGGTATCCCAGGACTTCATAAATTAAGACTCTCCTCGAAACGAAATCATCAATATTAGGCATACACTTCGAACGCTTGCTATCAGAATGTGATACAGTTGCTCTTATTATACGACAGTCAGGAGGTGGGTTGGTGTCGGTCTCGAATCCTGAGGGCAAAGACAGCGCCCCGGGTGGCACTCAGAGGCGGACGGGGGCCGAAAGCGCGCGTCGCGTCCTCCAGCTGATGCTGTGCTTCAATCGCCAAAATCACACCTACACAGCAAGACAGCTGGCTGAAGAGGTTGCAATTCCGCTACCAAGCGTGCACCGCTATGTCGCGCTGCTTCGAGAGACAGGGGTCCTCATTGATCGTGGCTCCGGCAAATATAGCCTCTCCCCTCGAATGATACCGCTCGCTCAGGCAGCCAGATCGGCGGAGTCGCTTGTTGACTTCGCGGATCCGATCATGAGGAAGCTCTCCTCCGATACCGGCGAAACAGTCATCCTGGTCCGAATGATCAATGACATGGCAACATGCATCCACCGGATCGAATCGCCAAGAAGGCTTCGAATCTCGTACGAACCTGGGCAATTAGTGCCGCTCCTTGGGGGAGCAAGTTCACGCATACTCCTTGGTTCAATGTCACCGCAAGCCCGCAAGGCGCACCTCTCGCACTATTTATATCTTGCAGATGGAGATCTCAGAAGACTGGACAGGATTGAACAGGATATCCAGCAAGCGGCAAAGAACGGCTGGGCAACTAGTTCGTCAGAGGTTGATGAAGACGTTTGGGCGGCAGCAGCAGCCGTGAAACACGGCAGAGAGGTAGTAGCGAGCCTTTCGGTGCCAACCCCTCTATCGCGGGTGACCCCGGAAATACAAAAAAGGCTGATCTCCCAGGTCACGGTGGCTGCAGCAGAAATAAGCGCGATGATATCTGCTATACATTAACTAATGAGGCGCTAGCTGGAAGAGGGGGTCTGAATCCTAAGCCAATATTAAGGTTTTCTTCAGCCAACTTGCGGCAACTCCCCCTAGCTTGACCTTGATTCAAATATCTGATAGTCGCGCGGTAAATGCCAATTCAAATGGCTAAAGGAGAAAACCGTAGTGAAGTGGTTTAGGCGGTTGGCTAAAAGGCGATGGGTGCTGCTTTCCATCGCCGTGGTAATCATTTTGATTGCTGGGGGCGCGATCTATGCAAAGGGCGGCTCCAGCGCTACTCCTCAATACGAGACTGTTGCAGCGAACCTTGGCAACATCAGTCAAT
>JAJYVK010000425.1 GCA_021792075.1 Actinomycetes bacterium
ATGTCATGGCATGGCTAAGTCTTTCAGCGGAGCTGGTGGTCGGATGATGTCGACACGATCACCACTCCTTGGAACTTCGGCAATCGTGACGGGTGCTGGCAGCGGACTTGGTAAGGTCATGGCTACCGCGCTGGCAGAGGCTGGGGCTTCAGTTTTGTTAGTCGATCAGGACGAGGCTGCCCTCGATACTGTGGCGTCTTCGCTTGGTGATAATGTTGTGTCTACTCGAGCCGATGTCACCGTTACGGCGGATATGGATGGGGTAGTCGGCCTCTGTCGCGATAGATTCGGCCACGTCGATGTTGTAGTCTGTAACGCGGGAATTGGAATGTCCTCGATACGGACCGATTACCACACCAACCCAATCAATTTTTGGGAACTTGATCCTGAGGTGGTCAGGCGTTTTCTGGATGTGAACACCCTCGGTGCGTTTCGTCTGGCTCGAGCCGCGGTGCCTAGCATGCAGGAACAGGGGTGGGGGAGGATTGTGAGCGTGACTACCAGTCTTTCCACGATGATTCGCAAGGGCAACTGTCCTTACGGCCCTTCGAAGGCGGCGCATGAAGCGCTTGCGGCGATCATGGCGGAAGACCTCCAAGGCAGCGGGGTAGCGGTCAACGTCCTGGTTCCTGGTGGGGCGGCGGACACGCCTCTTGTCCCTGGGTCGGCTAGATCGGCGTTGATCAAGCCAAGTGTCATGGGCCCTCCAGTTGTCTGGCTGGCCTCAAGAGAGTCCGACGGGATCAGCGGTCGCCGATTTGCAGCGAACAAGTGGGACAACTCTCTGCCGGCTGGAGAGGCAGCACGACTTTGCAGCGCCCCAATTGCCTGGGGCACTGAGGATCAGCAGTAGCTAGTCAGAGTATTCAAGGTAGCTAAAAGGAGTAGAAGCGAATGGAACTGAAGGATTACCTTCGAGATGAGATCTTAGAGGAAGCTGATTTGGGCTACATCTCGCCGGAGGAGAGGGACCGCAGGCTTGCCGTATTTGACAATGCCTCAAACGGCTCCATGACGGCTGTGGCGAGCGCCCAGGCTGCAGGCAATGCTGCACAAGCTGAAGCGGCAGAGTCCGACATTTTGACCTCGAGGCCCGTGGCACATGGTAAAGAGTCCGACGTCATGACCTATATGGCCAAGCCCAAGAGCGGTGCCGGTCTACCTGGAGTAGTCGTCGTTCACGAAAATAAGGGGCTGGTCCCATACGTGGAGGATGTGGTGAGGCGCTTGGCTAGGGAGGGATTCGTAGCGGTTGCACCCGATCTTCTTTCCCGCAGAGGTGGAACTGGATCCTTTTCTGAGCCTGCTGAGGCCACATCGGCGCTGGCCACTATAAGCCGGGAAGAGCTGGTCGACGACCTCATTGCCACCGTATCGCTTCTGGCTACTGATGGTTCGGTTCAGCCTGAGCGAATCGGCGTGATTGGCTTTTGTTTTGGGGGAGGCATGGCATGGCGACTCATTACCAAGGACTCCAGGATCAAAGCTGCTGTCCCCTTTTACGGCCCGAACCCGCCGCTTGAGGACGTTCCCGATATCCAGGCCAGTGTGCTTGCAATATACGGAGGACTTGACGACAGGATCAATGCGGGCATCGATGAGATCACTGCTTCCATGGAGCAAAACGACAAGGTGTTCGAGAAGATTGTCTATCCTGGCGCTGAGCACGCATTTCACAATGACACCAATCCTGACAGATATCACCCCGAAGCCGCTGCACTAGCCTGGCAGCGGGCCTTGGAATGGCTGCGTCGCTGGCTGGCCTAGGTCTTCTGGTTCTTCGGTGCGCGTGGCAGCTGCCATGCGCACCGGGTTTCACCGGGGTTGGCTGTCGGATCGATCCGGAAGGTGACATTGCGCGAGTTCTATTCCGCTGCCACAGGGACACATAATCGTGGGATCCATGCTGGAAAGCAGGGTGTAAAGCTCGTCGGCAAACCTTCCTGCTCTTATGAGCTTCGCCAGCATTCGCATCGGGCCATCTGCCGCTAGGAAGAAGCTCTTGTACCCGGCGCACAGACTGTTGATGCGTTCCCCGATTGCGGTTGGCGTCAAGCGATTTTTCGGGCACTCACCCTGACAGGCAAACAGCACGGGACAGCTCCGGCACCCCGTGGCAAGCAGTGTCTGCTTGGATGCTCCGAATTCGAGCTGTGGAGGCGATTCGACCATGGATGCCATAGTCTCTGACAGGATATTTCCAAGCCTGTGTTCTTGGTCGACGAAGTGATCGCAGCTATAGAGATCGCCGGTGTGTTCAAGTGCAAGATTTCTGCCGCATGTCTCAGCGAATATGCACATAGGATTCGCCAGACCTAGCCAGGCTGCAAGTGAGGATTCAAAGATCTGTACGAAGATCTTTCCGACGTCGTGGCGGAACCAGATGTCGAAGATTTCGCTGAGGAACCATCCCCAGGATTCCGCGGCGACAGAGAGGTGCGAGATTTTGCTACCAGGCTCAGTTGCTGCTATGGGAATGAATTGGAGGTAACGCGCTTCGCACTCGTCCCGCAGAAAGCGGTAAACCTCGGTCGGATAGTCGACGTTCGTTGAACTCACCGCGCACAAGACGTTGTACCTTACGCCGTGCTTTTTCAGTATCTCAAGTCCCCTCATTGTCTTGGAGAAACTAGGCCCGCCTCTTTTGTCCCTGCGATGAGAGTTATGGATGGACTCGGGACCGTCGATGCTTATGCCAACAAGGAAATCATGCTGTTTCAGAAAGGCTCCCCAACGGTCATCAAGAAGGGTTCCATTGGTCTGGAGCGAATGTTCAATCCGTTGTCCCGGAAGGGCAAGCCTTTGAGCTTTGGCGACGGCGTGGGCGAAAAAGCCTAAACCCATCAAAGTTGGTTCCCCGCCTTGCCAGGCAATCGAAACATCTCTGCCGGAATGCGACTCTATGATTTCGGTCAAAAATCTTTCCAGAACGGTTTTTGACATGCGGAAGTCAGAT
>JAJYVK010000426.1 GCA_021792075.1 Actinomycetes bacterium
GGTCTTGACCGCTGCGGCAGGGGCTGCAAGCCTAATCACTGCTTCGCGGTGGCCAAATCGTCCATGGATTCGACTCCTCCCGATAAGCGCATACCTGGTTCTCGTCATACTCAAGGGCACCTCGCCAGGTGGCCCTAGGGAATGGCGCAAACTAACCAGCCAGACCAGTTGACCATACGCGCGTTCTTCATCCCCTCGGCAAGGTGAACTCACAAGGCGCAACTGCAAGGGGGCCAGACATTGGCACCCAAACACTGCTGGATAACGTCCATGCCTGCTAAAGCATTTCCGATACGATGCACCTAATTCGCAAGATGATAGCTGTCTATGTGGCTAGGCGCTTGGCGCTCCTCGTCGGGGTATCTACTTAAGCATCATCTCCGAAATGGGCAGACAGGCACTTCTCGCGATCTATGAGAGTCGGCTCTGAAAACGAGTGCCGCAACGCGCACTATGCGAAGCAGTTGGACAACTCTGATCCTGCGGAATCCGCTAATTAGCAGCCAACTAAATGTCTCAGGCAGACCCATCCCGCCATCTAGCTGCCAGGCGCTAAGTTCTAGAGAGACTGCAGAAGGCTTGGGCTTCCCTGGACAGCGGTCCTTTGCATGTAGTGTTTCATAGCCCTCAGACCTCCCAACTCTTCTCCACCACCGGCACGACCAGGACCTCCATGGAGCATCTGCGGCATCACGATTCCATGTCCAGTTGATTCCCCCGCGCTGGAACTATCCACCACAAGGAGCCGTCCATGCCATGGCGCCAATCCGGAAATGAGCACCTTCGCAAGTGCTGTATCGGTGGTCACGATCGAGCCAACAAGACTCCCATCACCCAACGACGCCGCATCTATCACCTCTCCAAAGGTCTGGTAAGGCAGGAGCGTGCACACAGGCCCAAAGACCTCAACCGAGTGGACTTCTGGGACAAAGACATCGTCAGCCCGCAGGAGTAGCGGCGAGACAAAGGCACCACGATCACCGTCGGCACCCAGCGGCTTCACCTTGTCTGGATCCCCGAACACGACCTGAGACACAGCCAGCAGCTTCTGCAAGTTCTTTCGAACCTCATCACGTTGCCCAAGACTGGCGAGCGGGCCCATCTGAACAGTCGGGTCTGAAGGGTTCCCTACGACGATCTCCGAAAGTCTAGCCGAGACCGCTTCGGCGACATCGTCAATTATCGACACGGGAACAAATGCCCTCCTGATGGCGGTACATTTCTGGCCGGCCTTTATCACCATTTCAGTCACCAATTGGTTGACGAAAATCTCGAATTCGTCATCCTCAGTTATGATGTCGGTACCGAGGATCGAGCAGTTGATAGAGTCCGCCTCTGCATTGAAAGCAACGGAGCGGCCTGTAACGACATCGTGACTTCGCAGAGCCTGTGCGGTGCTGGCGGAGCCTGTAAACGAGACCGTGTCCTGGCTTGTGAGGTTCTCGATCAAACCGGCAGGACCGGCGCACAGAAGAGAGATCGTACCCTCAGGCAGCAGATTAGAATCTATGATCCTGCGGACAACGGCTTCCGTAAGGTATGCCGTCTGACTTGCGGGCTTTACCACCGATGGCATTCCAGCGAGAAATGCGGGAGCAAATTTCTCTAGCATCCCCCAGACGGGAAAGTTGAAGGCGTTTATCTGAACAGCAACGCCAAGCTTTGAACTGTAGATGTGCCTGCCACTGAACGTCCCTCCTTTGCCGAGAGGCTCAATGTCACCGTCGTAAAGAATTGTCTTTTCAGGCAGTTCCCTAGCAGCCTTGCTTGCATAGACCGCAACCGTTCCTATCCCTCCGTCCACATCTACCGCTGTATCGCGTCGTGTAGCCCCTGTACGCAACGATATGTCGACGAATTCGTCAAGATGGCTGAATAGATACTTTCCTAAGTCCTTGAGAATCGCAGCCCTCTGAACAAAGGTGAGCTTGCGCAGCTCAGGACCACCGATCTTCCTGGCAAACTGTAGCATCGCTGCCACATCCGGGCCCTTCTTCGGAATGCGCGCAACCTCTTCGCCCGTGGACGCATCCAAAAGAGATGAGGTATCGCCCTGGCTTGACTGCCACCGGCCCTGGCTGTAACTCTGGAGTACTTGTGTCATTTCACTCTCGCTTTGGGTTGCATTAGATAACCTGAAACTCTTTCATCCGTTGCACATTTTCATATAAATAGCAATGAGATCTCTCGACATTGTAGTTGGCCCCGCTATCGCTGGGCCGACACCCAGAGATCACAAGTGATGGTATCCTCAGAACTGACCTGCTTATACGCCATAGATGAAAGTTGGAGAAAAGCTACACCCCAGTTTGCCAGCCAAGTTGACATCCTTTTTCTCCCGAATGGACGAGGACTTCTGAATTAGTGTCCGACTAACAGTTCCAGTAGTTGAGGCTTCGAAACGCTAGGCTCAGCCCAGATAGGCTCTGCGTGCGATTTTCCTCTGCGTCCTGTTACCTCCAAAGGGACCCATTCCTGAGACAAGTATCTTCCTAGCGGCAATTCTTTCGCTGAGTTTTATATCATATTTTTTGAACACGATCTGGCTGCCAGAGGTCTCTCTGTTCGAGACCGAGATTGTAGACAAAGCGGGCGTCGGTGCTTGACCAACGCGGAGATGCTATCGGTGTTAGGACACAACCTCTAGCGTATTCTCACGAGTTTACCTTATCTCATTGAGGAACGCACAGCTCTCCCTAACCCTATGCTTCGCCGTTTGCGCGACCCTTACATGTCCTCACCGACGTGGTACATCGCCCTGGTTGATCAATCTGCTTGACGAGGCGACCCAGCTATGAACAAGAGCTTTTCGGTCATGCGTTCCTGCAGAACCCACGCCTTTCCACAAACCATCGAATGATGGAGTGCGACAGATAGCGATCACGGGTGAATAACGCGGCTGAGAAATTGACCATAGAATGAAACGACGCACCGCACTTTTGTCTTCCCTACTA
>JAJYVK010000427.1 GCA_021792075.1 Actinomycetes bacterium
GGGGCCGGAGGAGACGCCTACCCTTGTTGAGCTTGAGTCAATCCTGCGAAGCCCTCTTAAGAATGGGTATTCGGCCCGCCCCGTAAGCCATCGAACTCCATTCCGGGTTCTAACCTTGACGGCTACAACAAGCGGATACTTCGACGATCAACAGTTCAAGTTTACCGACGAGCCGTTTGATCAGGATTCGCCGTTTTGGCTATCGCCGGGCGACATCGTTGTCCAACGGGGTAACACCACCGAATATGTGGGAGTGCCCGCCTTGTACGAAGGCGAGGCAGGCACCTTCTTGTATCCGGACCTCATGATCAGAATCCAGGTCCAAGGTGCGATCGACCCCCGATTTGTCTGGTACATGCTCATGGCTCCGCAAGCTCGACAATATCTGCGTGAGCGGGCCACTGGCTCTGCGGGAAACATGCCGAAGATCAACCAGCAGATTCTTTACAAGCTTCCCGTGCCCGTCCCTGATGAGAGCAGTCGGTCGGCGATTGTAGAGCAACTTGATAAGGGCCTCTCGCTGGCGGCAAAGGTTGAAGCAAGGATTGCTTCGGCGCAGATAGCGCTGGACAGAGGGCCACAGGCTGTTCTGTCGAGAGCATTTTCAGTCGGCCTTGCGGCCTAGCCGGCGGAGCACTGTCTCCTACTTACTACACCAGACTCTTAGGGTCCCATTTACGGTGCTTCGAAGATACGATTCCGTCGACGCCAGAAGCTCCAGTTGTTGAGTGCTGGCTGACGCCGCTGACAGCCCGGGCTGCACAATGACGAACTCCATCGTCCTGGTAGCGACCTTGGCTCGATCGCTCAGGTTGTACAACGCTCGAAGGTCCCCGACTTCGAAGGGGCTGACCTGCGTACGATCACGCCGTTTCTGTGCTCTATCTGCGAGCGCTCTGAAGAACGGGCCCATATCGGACTTTCGCCAGATGATGGACTTCTGTGCTTGTCCGCACACCTCGTAGAGGTCGGCGATCCGGGCTCCGGGAGTCGCAGCACCTGAGTACTTGCAGTGCACTAGCCGGACCGTCAGAACGTTCTCGTGAAGACGTAGCGCAACGACATCAGCAATCTCCCCCGGCCCGTCATCATCAAGAATCACGTCCCATTCGCCTTCGGACTTGACGAGTTGGATGGCGGTGTATTGTACCGAGTTCGTCAGCCGAGCTTCTGTCTGAGACTCAACTTGAAGGTCTACTCCAGACCAATCCTGAGCTTCGAGCTTGTCACGCTGGAAGGGGTCCCGTTGCCGAAAGGCTTCGTAGAGTAGATCACCCTCTATCAGGCGATCACCATCCATTATGAAGGTCAGCCCGTGCTCGGACAGCCAAGTCTTTAGTGGGGTGCTTGATCGAGAGGTCACGACCTGGAGGTCCGAGCCGTCCAGGCATGTGTAGACCAGATGCTGATCAACAAAGTCAGCTTGGTAACGAACCGCCCATTCCTTTGTGGAGAAGGTAAACCCGAAGGGACCGGAATCAGTCGAGGTGTCGGGCTCGATGTCTACGTCCACGAGGGGTGTTACCCCGGTGCCATGTCGAACCTTCAAGTATTCGTCTCGGATCGTATGCACGATCCAAGGCCACTCGACAGCGAGCAATACCCCGTTGGGGCGCTCGTCCATAGTTTGAGGCAGAATGAACTGTCCAATGATGTGTTCGATGCTAATCGTATCGTCTAAGAGTTTCGTTCCGATTCCATCACACCAGTCACACCATGTCTTGAGGCTTGTCGCCGCAGCGTGTGACCATATGCGCCCCTTCAGCGAGGCACTGATGCTGACGTGTTCGCCCCCCCGGTAGCCACCACCGGAGATGTTTGTCTGGGACTTCGTCCCAGCTTCAGACTCAGAAAAGCTCGCAGTGACATCGGACCCAACATGCATCGAGAATCTCCGAAACTGACTGTGCGCATCGACCACTCCGACAGTCGTCGGCACGAGTCGTTGGATATCCGCCATTACTCGATACACGGTCGACCCAGTGAACCGCTTCACCCCCGGACCAGCAACGGCCTTTGCCAAGTCCTCGAAGACGCCCTCGTTCGCAGAGTGATTTATGTAGAGCAACTGGCGGGCACTGTCAAAGTAGAGGACGTACAGCTCATAAGTCACTTCGGTAATCGTCTTAACGTCACCCCAGCGAACCGGTTCACGTCGCTCTAATACGCACCATGCCACTCCAGCCTGCGCATTGACCCCGATCGGGAGGGTAAACAGGTTGTCCTCGCCGAAATGGTCGACGATCGCTTGTGGTTCCCAGCTCGAAGATTGAGTGCGGTAGACGACTGTGCTCATTTTCGGTAGGAGACTTTGCAGCGTAATATCTTCGGGGAGGTCCGAAAAGCCCGCTTCGAAATCACTAATGATTTGCTGCTCCTCAACTGCTGCCTCGGTCAGATTTCGGAGGATAAGGTTCCAGTCGGGGTCCTCGGAATGGAGTTCCCGTAAACGGGGATCAAGTTCAACTTCCTTGCGGGCGACGAACAGCGAAGCTGTGCCGAAAGCCCCCTTGGACGAGGTGCGAGCGAACCGCCCGATGAACTGGAGAGTCACCCCGAGGCTTTTCTGCGGGTCATGAACCGCTGCAACCTTGAGCGCAGGTAGGTCGTATCCCTCACCGAGCATATTGACGCAGACGACTATCCTGGAAGTGCGAGCGAGTAGTGCCTCCTTACCTTTCTTTTGGGCCCGTTTTCCCATACCGCTATACATCCGAACGGGTTGAAGGTCGGCGGCCAGCTCCTCGTAAATCGGCAAAACTTCGAGTGTTCGAGGGATGCTGGAGACCCGCACCATGAGCACGTGGTCGTGTCCTGCGGCAAGATCAGCTCGTAGTTTCTCCACGCTTTGCTTGGCGACAGCTCTATCCATGTCATCGAAGTCAATGACTGAGACGTAGTCGATCTTGGAAAAGTATCCCTCGGCCTGAGCTTCACGCAGGGGAAAGTTG
>JAJYVK010000428.1 GCA_021792075.1 Actinomycetes bacterium
GCGCGCTTTGGAGACGAGACCAAACCCACTTACAAGGCGCTGGAGGTTCGAGACAAGTTCAATTGCGTATCTACCCGCCCCTGCAGGTTTCGGTGGAATGCTGGAGACGTCGATTACCAATCCCGGCGTCGTCACTCCACCTCCCTCCAGAGCTCTAGATGTTGGCGCGCGGTACTCGCCCAAGTAAGCTGTCCCGCCCGAATCATTCCCTGTTCAATCAGGAATTGGCGCCTCTTGGAATCGTTCAATACAGTAGAAATGCCCGCAGCGACCGACTCTGGACTTCTCGGCTCCACGAGTTCCACTGCGTTTCCAGCGGATGGAACATTTGAGCTCACCACTGGAAGCCCACACCTCATTGCCTCGACGACCGGCAATCCAAAACCCTCCTCGAATGGCACATATACAAGCAGTGACGCAGCCCGGTATAGGGCTGCAAGAATCCCTTCAGGCACGTGACCGAGAAAATGGACGCCAGGCACAACCGTAAGCGACGGCCCCCAACCCGACGGGCCGACGATTAGGAGTTCCGGAATGAGCGGGTGAGCCAACCGTGCCTGCCGAAAGGCCTCGATGAGCCCGCTGAGGTTTTTCCTAGGTTCCAATGTCGACACGCTCAAAATGAATCCCTTCGACACGCCAATCGACCGCAAGATTCTCTCGCATCCCCTTGTATCCGGTTCGCCAAGGTGATCGGCTCCGGACTCGATCACGCGAATCCGCTTCTCATCGATTCCGGTTGCTGCTAGAGAGGCCTTGGTATGCTCGGAAACCGCGACTATAGGGAAATCATCTCCCCCTATCATCCTGAGCTGCTTGTTATGCCAGCGCACTCCGTGTTTGGTGAAGAAATCGGGTCTCGATACGAACGCGACATCGTGAACGGTGCACACAACTCTCTGTGACTCCGTGGACACAGTTGGAACCTGGATGGAGAAGCTATGATAAATGCCTGGCCGTCGTCCCAGAAGTGGGACTCTTAGATCGCTGAGGCGCATGAAGAGCTCATGGCCCAAAGGCAGATATCGAACCGCTATATCGAACTCGGCCAAAGGGTCGGTTCCGCTGGCCCTAGTCGCAACAATTTGAAGATCGAGCTCCGAAAAGTCGCCTTTCAGCTTGGAAAGCGCACTCAGGAGTGCTTTGGTGTGGGTTCCTATGCCACCAGGCACCTTGGCCCGCAGCTGCTCCGCAATCAGAAATACACTCTTGCTGCCCGCTCCGCCGATCCTATCCATCACTGGCCGACCGGTATAGCGAAGCAAGCTCCGTTGCACAGCGCTCCCACGAGAATCCTCTCGCATGCTCGATACCTGCTTCACGAAGCCGTGATGCCTCTGACGGGTCGGCCACAACCCTTGCAATACCCGCGGCAAGCCCTTCTTGGTCCCCGCTATCGACGAGAACTGCACTGTCTTTCGACAGAACCTCTCGCAATGCGCCGGCGTTCGTGGAAACTACTGGGGTTCCTACAGACATGGCCTCTAGAGGAGGAAATCCAAATCCTTCGTAAATAGAGGGGTAGACGAATACTGAGGCGTTTCGCAGCAACCACCGTCTGGTCTCCGGCTTGACGTAGCCGAGCCTGAATATCTTGGATCTCGACTTAAGCCTGGCAATTGCGCTTGTCAACCTGTCCGCACCCCAACCATCTTTGCCGGCAATCACGAGCATCAAGTCAGGTAGGCTGCTTGAGAGCTCATCAAAAGCCCTGACAAGAAGCGGCAGGTCCTTCCGAGGCTCTATCGTGCCAAGCGCCAACACAAATCTCCGACCTGAAAGAGGAGCAACAGCAGACTCAGCTAACTCACGATCGAAAAAAAGCTTTGGGATTCCGTGATATATCGGCACTACTCTCGCTGGATCAACCCGAAAATTCTCTACCACCTCCTCGGCCACGAACTTTGAAGGGGTGTGCACAAAGGCACCGGCATCAATTGCCCTTTGGACCATTTTAGGAAATATCAAAGTAGCCTTGTCACACAGCTCAGGAAAGCGTAACGTCGTAAGATCGTGTACAGTGACAACTTTCCCAGCAGACCGGGTCGGCGGAACCACGAAGTTTGTTCCATGCACGACATCGACCTTGCTATCCCAAAGCTCGAGTGGGGGAAAGTTTGATCTCTCCCACATCATGTGCAATGGCCTTGCAGGAAGTACCCAGTTCTTGAATCCTACATGTGCTGGCAGCTCACCCTTGAGTAGATGACGGCGGCGATAGCTGATTGCAAAGGCATCAACCTCAACCGAACCCAACCGAGCCAACGCCTCAAGTGCCCCGTAGCAGAACTCGCCTACTCCGGTGCGAAAGCCCAGTAGCGCCGTTGCTTCATATGCAATTCTCAGTCTCGGACGGCTAGTCACCGGTGCGCTCCATCTCCCACATAATTGAGCATAGAGCCCGCCCAGTGCCACCCTAAACCGAAGCCAGCCGCTTTGTCGAGGACACACGCAGCTAACCTTGCTCCGTTGCCTTAGGCATATCCCGGTATGATAGGCCCAAACAGCTTTCTCGCCGGACCCCTTCTCCCAAGTTCAAAGGGGAGAATTCACGTCCCGAAGCGGTTGGGAAAACTTCTGGCAACTACCTTCTGGCCAGAGATGGTAGCCTCGACTCGTGCGAGGCTACCTGGATCGCTCGGGCAAAGACGCGATGGTCTCATCAAATGATGGTCTCATCAAATAAAGCCTGAGATCTCAAGGGGATCTACCGTCAACCAAGCCGCATCCTTTAAGCCTGGTCCAATTTCATAAAGCGCCTAAAGGGCAAAGCGTGTGACTTTTGGCGTCACACGATCGCGCCTTTTAAACCTCTTTCGCCATGGCGACACAGTGCAGCAGGTTGGCCATAACTGCCGGATGAAGCATCAAGCACCAGAACAAGAAGTGGCTCGAGCATACTATCTGAAGCGCAAATCCCTTTCGCAATAAGAGAGGACA
>JAJYVK010000429.1 GCA_021792075.1 Actinomycetes bacterium
AAACTCAAGGCTGCCATGGAGGAGTTCCCGCTGATGGCAAGGAAGGCAAACAGTGTGAGAAGGCTCTGGATGGAGATGATACCAGCTTCAGAGCTTCCGAATGCGTTTCTTTTGTCAGCGAGGACGCAATTTGCGATGGCAAAGGAACTCTTCGACCTCAAGTCTGGGGAGCTGGATGCTGCGGTCGCGCTGAGGACCCTCAAACAGTATGCCATCGAGCTTGAGGCCCAGATGGATTGGGTGACGAAGAAGACCCTGGAGGGAGGCCGGCTGAAGGCGGTATAGGTGATTTAATTGAGTCAAACTGCAAAAATGACAGAGAAAGTTGAAACACCAGTGATAGTCAAGGTTGAGGGGCTGTCAAAAACATTCGGGAACTTAAAGGCCGTTGACGGAATTTCGTTCGAAGTCAAGACTGGCGAAATATTCGGGTTTCTCGGACCGAATGGGGCGGGAAAGACTACCACCATCAATATGCTCACTACTTTGCTCAGGCCCTCGGGAGGCAGCGCAGAAATCTGCGGGCTCGACATACTAAAGCACCCCAACGAAGTGAGGCGCTCGGTCGGCGTCGTGCCACAGGAGTATACCGCCGACGAGGACCTTACCGGAATCCAGAACATAATTCTTTGCGGCGATCTCTATGGCATACCGAGAAACGAATCGAAGCCTCATGCGATCGAGCTCCTGAAGCTTGTTGGGCTTGAGGAAGCCGCAAACAGAAAAGTAAGCACCTATTCCGGAGGGATGAGGAGGAGGCTTGAGCTCGCCTCCGGCCTGATTAACTATCCGAAGTTGTTGTTTCTCGACGAGCCGACGCTCGGCCTCGACGTCCAGACACGCACAGCGGTCTGGGATTACATCAGGATGCTGAAAGAAGAATATCACATGACACTTTTCCTGACCACCCATTACCTCGAAGAAGCAGATTCGCTTTGTGACAGGATAGCGATTATAGATCACGGTCATATTGTGAAAATTGGCACTCCTGCGGATCTTAAGGCGAGTATCGGGGGAGACGTGATTGTTGTAGGCGTGGTCGAAAAGGAGCCGGACATATCAGCAAAGATTGCCGAGCTTAAACTCGTGAAGGACGTAAAGAAGAGCGACAACCAGTACAGGGTAAAAGCAGAGAATGGCGAGGAAGCATCGATTCAGCTCATCGATATGATCAGGTCTTCAGGATTGCATGTCACGAAGATATCGCTCACAAAACCCACTCTTGACGAGGTATATCTGGAGTATACAGGAAGGAGTCTGAGAGATGAAGAAACAGACAGGATGTCAATGATGAGCCAGCGCATCACGATGATGCGCGCGCGCAGGTGACGTGGAGGAGAAGAAAAATTGGTCGAAGAAAAAGTCGTTAATGCCGTGATAACAACTCAGGAAGAAATACAGCAAATTGAAGAATCCAAAGAAAGAGAAAGGACATTTCGCGCAGCGCCAAAACTGAACAAGAGCCCCCTCCATGGGCTCTGGGCGCTTACTAACAGAGACTTGATAAAATGGTATAAGAATCCCATACAGCTTCTGATTTCGCTGATCCAGCCAGTGATCTGGCTGGGCATTTTCGGAAAGGCGCTTAACTTTGGTTCGTTCATTTCGAGCCAGCCAGGTATAACTTCCGCGCAAATTACGCAGGATTATCTCAGAATCTTCGGAACGACAAGCTACTTTTCCTTTCTATCGACTGGAATGCTCGCTTTCATTATCTTGTTCACTTCGGCTTTCGCCGGAATGTCAGTCGTCTGGGACAAGAGGTTCGGGTTCATGAACAAGGCTCTGAGCACGCCAGTGGGTCGCAGCTCGATTGTGACTGGTAAGGTTCTGCAGAGCGTGATTAGATCGCTCATTCAAGCCGCGATAGTGCTCGTGATCGCCGTCGCGCTCGGGATGGACACTTCGCACTTAGGAGTGCTCTCCATCGCTGGCTCGTTCACCATACTGTTTCTGATGTCGTTCGGGCTTTCTTCTCTCTTTGTGATGCTTGCACTGAGGTCGAGCGACTGGCAGACCCAGATGGCCATCATAAACTTGCTAAATCTGCCGCTGATATTTGCGAGCAACGCCATGCTTCCGGTTACGATTATGCCCGGCTGGCTACAGACAGTGGTAAAGCTGAATCCTGTGAGCTATGCAAACGACGCTACAAGACAGCTGCTACTAGGTTCGACTGTCAGGCTTGCGCCGCTCTGGATGGACTTTGGAATACTAGTTGCATTCGCCGTGCTTCTTTCGAGTCTTGGTATCGTTCTATCTTGGCGACTGCTTACAAAGTAGAGTCCTGAAGACGCCTTCCCTAGCAGGCTCGCTTTCACTGGAACTCACGTCAGTGGTCGACTTCTGAAGTGGAGAGCGCGAAGACCCATCAGCGATCTTTCGCATTCTTTCCCTTGGTTCGCCAAAACAATGCGATCGCCACCGAAACAGAGACAGCGATTGCGATGACAATTGTATTTGTTTGCTGCGTACTCCGGGAAATTAGAGAATTCGTCTGGCTAAGCGTTGTCTCTCCTAAAGTGGTGCTCGTCGCCCGCGATGTTAACTGAGCCACAGTTGCGTTTGTCACAGAGGTAGTAAGGGAAGATTGCTCTGTGGTTTGGGTCGAGGAGGGGAGGCTTGGAATTGCCATTTCGGCAATAAGGGAGTTATATCCCTTGGAAACGCCCACAACCAGGTTGTCCTGAAGTGGGTAGACATCGGAAGTGACTTCTGCTGTTAGGGGGATGGAACCCAGAAGCTTTCCGGATGCGCTTATCTCATAGATCTGGTTATTGATTGTTCCTACATAAATCACGCTGTCAAGTGCGATCGCGTCCACCCAGACAAGCGACGGATCCCACAACTGGTAAACCCCTGTAGTATCTGGCGGCGGTATTGTTTCGAGAGTTGTGGACCACCTTACCGACCCATTAAATGAATAGGCCGTAAGATTG
>JAJYVK010000430.1 GCA_021792075.1 Actinomycetes bacterium
GCATGACTCTGTTCGAGAAAACCCCCATTTTACGGGCACTTCAGCAGATCGACTCCCAACATGACTTACCCCTCTGCGCCAACCAGTTGACTCTGTTCGACTTTTAACCGGACAGGCGTGGAGGAAGATCATTGATAAACGTAGTAGGCAGACCTTGGTTTAGATTAGTTACGTTGGTCTGGACAGCGCTGGGCCAAGAGACCCGCGGGTTCGCATACAATTGTACGACAGTGTTATTATGGTCGTCCATCACCGCGAATGCACCTTGCAGTACCGTTCTATGTGTTACTTGATAAGATATGCCAAAGCGCGGTTGAAATCCGTTATATTGGGGATAAAAAAGATGACTCGACCCAACCCTCTGCGGATAGAGTGGAGAAAAGGGAGTGGATGGTTGTGTTATAAGAAACTGACCGTTCGTAATATCCATCGCCGAAATAGTTTTGCTGTAATTTGGAGGAGAAACAAAGTCGTATCGTAAGCCTGCCGTAATCGCCAGTTTCTTCGTTGCCTGCCACAAGTCCTGAATATATCCCCCGTACCAATTAACTGTCAGTGCCATGTGGATATTTCCTCCCGTAACCTGGTAACTACCAGGAAGGCCAAGCAATAAGCTTGCGGGTCCCATTCCCGTTAAAGATGCTGTACCGTTTAAGGATGTTGCGTTCTGCGGAAAGCTCATGCCCGTACCGAAGCCGCCACTATTGCTGTTGATGTGATAGTACATCCCGCCTATTCCTATGGTGTTGTTACCAATAATCTTGGTTAGGTCGGCGTGATAATCCTCGCTTGACTGAGGCCCCGTAATTACAGCGGTCTGCGCTACACCGGTGTACCCATTGGACAAGTTAATCGCGGGTGACAACCAGTAACCCAACTGAGGAGGCGCCCATTGTGCAAGATTGAGGGCAGTGACAAATCCCTGCCCAGCCTGCGTGTTGATATTGTAGACATCTGCATTTGTATATCCAAAGCGGGCATTCAGCAGAGTGTTGGCTCCAAACACATGTGTATAGCCGATGGCGACTTGTCGCGCATAATTGACAGCGTCAAGCGATACTGATGGAAGGCCTGTCGGACTTGTTCGTGTTACATCGGATCGATTGTACCGGCCGAAAATTGTATCGCTTCTGCCAAACTGATGATCCAGCCTGATTCCGGTTGAATCACTCGCTATCGTGGTGACTCCCGCGAACGCGTAATTTGGGAGTACATTCGCTGACACGTTTAAATTTGGTGCAGGATAATACTTCTGGAGAATGATAGGAGCGTCCGGATTAATACGGTTGGGAGGAATAATGTTGCCAGGAAAGGGATTCCGGATGGTAAGGTTGGGATGAATCGGGTCTGGTCTGCTCGTGGCAGGATCATAGATTTCGTTCTGGTATACCGGTCGACCGAGATCGTCTATACCAGTTTGAGGTCCAAGCAAAGCCGAGAAATCCCCCCCTGCCATCGCAGTTGTTAGTGTGCTACTTAATATGCGGTTCGACGTGGAGCTTCGAAATCCCTCCCAATAGACAGAAAACCACGTGTTATTTTTGCCATTGAAGTGTGGTAAACGGACGGGGCCTCCCAAATAAGCCCCATATTGGTTCATTCTAAAGGGAAGATTCGACGTGTCAGGATATTGATGCGCATCTAAGGCATTGTTTCTTAAGAACTCCCAAAGCGATCCGTGAAAATTATTAATACCCGAGCGGGTAACAACATTGATATTCGCTCCGCTACTGATGGAGAACTGTGCATCTGTAATATGCGATTGCACATTGAATTCCTGCAAGGCATCCGGGGGGGGACTAATCGCCCACGCGTTAATAAAAGGTTCATTGTTCAGAACACCATCCATTGTAAAGTCATTGTTTCGTGGCCTTTGGCCATTATCAGCCGGAGTGATACCTCCTGCGCCTATCGATATGATGAACGCGCTTTGCTGCCCCGATTCAATGGGAGCGGCTCCCGGGGTGAGAAGGGTAAGCTGAGTAAAATCTCGTCCATTCAGAGGCATATCAACTATAGTTCTGCGGTTGACAACCGTTCCAATTGTAGCGGAGGTAGTGTTCAAAGGTGGAGGAGCCCCCGTGACCTGGATGGTCTGAGCCGTGGAGGAAACCGTCAGCTTGAAGTCGAGCGTAGCGTTCTGGTTTACTTGCAACTGGACGTTGGCTCGGTTCTCCGTTGCAAAGCTTTGCTTCTTGATGGAGATGTCGTAGATCCCAGGCGGCAGTTGCGGAACGATGTAATAGCCATTACTGTCCGTCGTGGTTGTCCTGAGCTCGTTCGTTCCTTGATTGGTCACGTTGACCTGGGCCCCAGCCACGACGGCGCCAGAGGAATCCGTGACTACTCCAGTCATTAGACCATTTGTCGTCTGTGCAGATAGGCGAACTCCTACCAGAGAGACGGTTACGACGATGCATGCCGCAATAGCTAGCTTTTTGAACATTTAGCACCTCCGAAATTACAGTCCATCAAATTCTTCGACTGCGGCCCTGACCGGTCCCACTACCTACACATCAAAACCGAAGGACAAACGTAGACAAGTGTCTTCGTCAAGGGTAGCGTTGTCAACGTGTTTCACGGTTAACTGAGAGTGATTTCACGGGTGACAAGCCTGTCTACTCCTCTCCGTTGGGTGCGTACCATGGCCTTTTCGGAAAGTGGTGAGACTCTGTAGCGAGCAAAGGGACGGCGAGAGCCTAGGGGAGATGACTCCCAGCGTGAAAAGTTGGGAGCGGATGAAAGTGCACAGCGAAGGGATAATGAATCAGGTTGGGCATGTGTAGCAAGCACGGAGCACAAAGCTAGAGCGGAACCAAGATTGCTATATCCCGGATGCTAGGAGTGTGTCGGGCATAGATTCGTGACGGAGCCGATAGCGTGGGCAGCAGGTTCTGTTTTATGTTCGATTCATGGGCCAGGACTTCATT
>JAJYVK010000431.1 GCA_021792075.1 Actinomycetes bacterium
GATGCCGATCGCCTCGGCTCAGGTGAAGTCAGCAATTCTACTTGCCGGCTTGGGAGCTCGTGGAACCACGACAGTGGTCGAGCATGTCCCGACACGGCGTCACACCGAGGAGATGCTTTCAGATGCCGGCGCTCTTATAGAGGTTGAGAAGCTCGAAGATCGCAGTGAGATCCGGATTGAACGCAGCGATCTGCATCCCGTTGATTACGACATCCCGGGAGACCCCTCGCAGGCAGCTTTTTGGCTTGTAGCTGCACTCGTAACCCCGAATTCACAGGTCACAGTGAGAAATATCTACTTGGGAGATCTCCGGTCCGACTTCATTTCGGTACTGGAGAGAATGGGGGGCGATCTTGAGATTATCCGAAAATCCGAGCATTCGGGTGACGTGACTGCAAGATCATCCAATCTGAAAGCGACTGAAATCTCTCCTGGAGAGATTCCCGGGATAATTGATGAGATTCCCATCCTCTCTGTGGCTGCTGCTTGTGCGTCCGGCACGACCACCATTAGTGGCGCGTCGGAACTCAGGGTGAAAGAGTCAGACCGTATCTCCGTAATGACCGAAGCTCTGAGATCATTCGGTGTGAAAGTGGAGGAGTTCCCTGATGGTATGGCGATAACAAAGCGCGGAGAACTACACCCCGGCAAGGTGTCTGCCCATCTTGACCATAGAATCGCCATGGCGTCGTCGATTCTCGGAGCGGCCGTCGAGGGCGAAACTGAGGTTTCAGGATTCGACAGCGTGACGTCCTCCTACCCAAGTTTCATGGGTGACCTGCTCTTACTAACGTCGAGCTTTAACGATTAATCTCGACCTTAAGCTATCCACACCCGGTACTTTATTGAAGCGGAATCTCCCATAGAGGGAACCAGTGGGCCAGATCCTGTTCAATCGGAATTTCCTTCTCGATGAGGGATTTCACCGCCATCTCCCGCTCGTTGCTCCTCTTCTCAGGACCGGTTGGGACGAAGGGATAGAATGATCCTCTTTTGAAGAGATAGACGAAGTAGACGATCTCGCCGCTCTGTGTCTCCTTAAATGGAAAGACGGAGCAGAGAAGCTGGGATCCGAACCCGGCGTCGTTGATTGTCGAGTTCAGCATGTGCACCTTCGTCACAAGGGTTCCGAAGTCGTCGTCTTTTAGGGTGATCCACTCGTAGCCATATGAGTCAGTTGCACTAGGTGCCGGAACCTTCGTTCCCATTGTCTCGATGACGGTCTGAAACTCCGATATGGCATTTTCAAATGATGCCCCGGAGGCTGGCTTGAAGCAGACTCCCGCCTTGCCTGTGCTTATCAGGTTTCCTGACACCGAAAGGGTGATGCTGGCTCCTGGCAGAGAGAACAGGTTGTCCAGATTTGACTTAGCTGGCTGCGTGCGGCCGAGAATCGTATCAAAGATCTTCATAGTCTTCTACTAACTCGGCCTGTTCATTTGCTCTTCAAGCTTTGAGAGCTGCTCGAGGCGCTTTTCAAGGGTTGGATGAGTCGAGACCAGGTTTCCCAAGGAGACGCCCTGGGTGAGTGCAGGTGCGAAGTAAAAGGCGTTGAATGCCGATGCCGAACGCAGGTCTCTTGTCGGAATTCTCCCGATTTCACCGCTCACCTTGATCAGTGCGGAGGCCAGCATAGAGGGCCGCCCTATCAGGATTGCCCCTGAACGGTCCGCAGACAGTTCACGGTAACGGGATAGCGCGCGAGTGAGAAGGAAGGAGATCGCGTATATGATCGCCGAGACAAGCACAACCGCCAGCTCAATTGCGGCGGCATTACTGTTTGAGTTGTTGTTGCCCCGCGAATTGCCCCCACCCATGAACATGCCTGACCAAAGAGCAATCCGGGTCAAAAAGCCGGCGACCATTCCAAGGAAGCTGGCGATCGTCATAACCGCTACGTCTTTGTGTGCGACGTGCGAGAGTTCATGAGCTAGCACCGCCTCAACTTCCTGAGTGTCCAGTCTGCGCAAAAGCCCGGTTGTGGCGCATACAACTGCGGCTTTGGGCGAGCGGCCGGTGGCAAACGCATTCGGCATGTCGATGTCCGCTATGGCAACCCGGGGCTTTGGCATGTCTGCCATTGCCACTAATCTGTCTACAATTGCATGAAGTTCGGGCGCCTGCTCTCTAGTTACTATTCTTGCGCCCATGGAATACAAGGCGATCTTGTCGGAAAAGTAGTACTGGGAAAAAAGTAGCGCGGCAGCGATGATTATTACTGTGATTGACTGAACCCCAATAGCAATGAGCAGCGAGATGAATACAACGTATAGAAGCCCAATCAGGAAGATGGTAAAACCCATCCTCGTGCTTAGCCCTCTATCTTTGGGAAACTTATTTATTGCCATATATACATTAAAGCATTTGCCCAGATGATTTGGTCCCGGAACAGCTGTGATTTGGCTGAGAGGACGACCGTAAAGGAACATCGAAGCGAATTTGAGGAGAGGTAGTTGGAACTGATAGCCATCGATGGGTTGGCTGGCACAGGAAAGTCGACCCTGGCCAAGGCACTGGCAGAGCGTTTGGGACTGAACTATCTCGACACTGGCGCCACATTTCGCATGATGGCCTTGGCAATGCTGAGATCGAACGCACGTCTTGAAGACGAGGATGAGGTCATGCGTGTCGTCGACTCCGTGGAGATCTCCTACGAAAAGGGTAAATGTATGGTAAATGGCGTCGACGTTACAGATGCAATACGTGATGAAAGGGTGTCTGCTGCTGCATCGAAAATAGCTGTGCATCCAAGACTCAGAGAGAGGTTGCTGAATTGGCAGAGAAGCTGGGTCCTAAGTCATGGCGCCTCCGTCGTAGAAGGACGTGACACCACTTCTGCGGTATTTCCTGATGCAGCGGTGAAGGTTTATCTGGAAGCTGATGCAGAGGTCAGGGCGACGAGGCGCTCTGAGGCTACGGCTTCCA
>JAJYVK010000432.1 GCA_021792075.1 Actinomycetes bacterium
GTACAGTCCTAAAGAGATAGCAGACATATTTTCTGACCGGTCAAGGTTCGCCACCTGGCTCGAGATTGAGATTCTCGCAACGGAGGCGTGGGCTGAACTTGGGGTTGTTCCAGGAGATCATGCGCGCGCAGTCAGGGAGAACGCTCCGGAGGTCGACGCCGAGTTCGTCGCTCTGGTGAACGAGCGGGAGAAGGTCACGAACCATGATGTAGCCGCATTCGTGGACGTCGTACAGTCCAAGATTGGCTTTCCACATGGGTCATGGATTCACTACGGCCTCACCTCGTCAGACGTGGTGGACACGGCACTGTGCTATCTGATGACAAAGGCTGCAGACACCGTAATAGAAGCTGTGGGGAAGTTGCTCGATACCCTCGTTGGCCAGGCATTCGCCCATTACAAGACGCCCATGCTCGGCCGCACCCACGGAATGGCGGCGGAGCCGACCACCTTCGGTAACAAGGTTGCCCTGTGGGCTCTTCAGATGAACAGGGACCTGGCACGCCTGCAAAAAGCTCGAGATGGAATCGCCGTCGGGAAGCTGTCCGGTGCTGTTGGGACCTACTCCAATGTGGACCCGGCTGTGGAGGCCTACGTCTGCGCACGACTTGGATTGAGGAAGGTTCCCGCCACTCAAGTCATCTCAAGGGATCGCCACGCGGAGGTCATTTATGCACTAACCGCACTCGCCTCTTCCATCGAGACCTTCGCCACCGAGATTCGCCACCTTCAGCGAACGGAGGTTCAAGAGGCCGAAGAGTATTTCAGTCCAGGGCAAAAAGGTTCATCAGCCATGCCTCACAAGCGCAATCCAATCCTGGCTGAACGTCTGGTCGGCATGTCGCGGATCATGAGAGGCTATCTTGTCTCGTCCCTAGAAGACGTGGCCTTATGGCACGAGAGAGACATCTCCCACTCCTCGGTGGAGCGGGTAATCGTGCCGGATGCATTCTCGTTGGCCTTTTATATGACGACGAAATTCGACGGTCTAATATCTCGGTTGGTCGTCTATCCCCAGAGGATGTTCGAAAACATCGACCGCACCTTGGGACTGATCTTTTCGCAGCCGGTCCTTTTGGCCCTTGTCGCCTCCGGCCTGAGCAGGGACGACGCCTATAGGATTGTGCAGAGATGCGCGCACACGGCCTGGGATACCAGAACGCCGTTCTTGAAGGTACTGCTGGATGATCGAGAGGTCCCTCTTAGTGAAGCTGATCTGCTTGCCGCGATGGATCTCGACGCAGCGCTGAAGAACGTAAGATACACCTTCGAGGCGCTTCTCTCCGATGTTGCCATGCCCAAAGAGAAGAAGCTACAGCTAAGGTCCATGCTCGGCTGATCATCACATCAAGAAGTGGCTCGAGGTTCATCTCTGAATCCGTTGGTCAGCTCAAGTTCAAAACAGCTCAATTGCCGAGTTCGGGCAGTTTTGGGTGCTCCGGCTTCTCTGAGGAAAATTCCTTCTTAGTAGGCTTTTGCAAGTGTCTTTCGACTTTATGTCTTGGCCACAACCCGTTCAGCTGCTTTTGAAGTCCTTTGCCAAATGCAGCCTCGCGGTTTGACACGGAGATCTGTCATCGCTATGGTTGTTTCTGTGCCGGATACGCCGTTTCCAGATAGCGAATCAAATGTAGAGATCTTAGGCTCTGTGAGCAAAGCGCTCGATGTCTTGGAGGCGTTCTCTTACGAACAGCCGGAGATGGCTTTGGGTGAGATCGCTCTCAAGCTGAAGATGGGAAAGTCAACCGTTCACAAGCTGCTTCAAACGCTCCTTGTTCGCGGATTTGTGGCACAGGACCCTGACACGAGACGCTACCGGCTGGGTCTACGCAACTGGCAGCTCGGGAACTTGGCGGTCGGCACGATCGATCTTCGAGGCATTGTGGCACCGCACCTCAAGCATTTGGCTGGGCTTACTGGGGAGCAGCTCACTCTTTGGGTGCTCGAGAATAGTTGGGCAGTATGTATAGACCGTATCGAGAGCCGTCACCGGGTGCGAAATTACACCAGGACGGGAACCGTGGAGAAGCCCGAAGACTTTGCCAGTGGAAGGTGTCTGCTTGCGTTCTCGCCTTCCTCGGAAATCAACAAGGCATTGTCTCGCGTGTCAAGGGCGCGGGGTTTGGGGGAGGTCGATCTTTTGGAAAAGCGACTGGCAACGATCAAAGAGGGCGGATACGACACTAACCCTGGCGATCTTTGGGAGGAGATAAGGGCAATTGCCGCGCCGTTCTTTGATCACGCCGGAGTTGCGGGCGCAATTTCGGTATCGGGTCCAAAGACCAGGTTTGACGACAGTGCTATCGAAGCTATGCTGCCGCAACTGCTGGAGGTAACGGGACAAATCTCGGTAGAGCTAGGGCATGTGCCACTGAGCCCGGTTTGGGGGATGAAGGAGCGGCGATGATAAAGCTTGGCCTGGATCGGGTGGAGAAGCTTTTGCAATCGAGCCAGAGGGGCTATTTGGCGCCTCTCGCCTTTAAAAAGGGGAGTATTTTCGCTGGGTTGGCGTGGACGGATAGGCGATCCTCAGAGTAGGCCTGTGGTCTTTGGCATCGCGGAGCTGGACAATGGATCGGAGGATGGAGGGGCGTTGGGACTAAAAGGAGTAGATCATGCAAGCATGTCTGGTCTCAAGGCGATGGTAGTCGGGCCTGGTTTTGGACCTGCGGACACGTGGAGCGGCGAATTGATTGTGCCGAGCTCTTTCCGGTAAAGTCCAGTAGTCCCGGCTGGGCGTGCGCACGGCGTCTTTCCATGTCTACGGGACGGGTTGTTGAATATGAGTTGGAGTTTTGGAATTACTGGGGAAAACCGGGAAATCAGGGGGATTTTTCGGCTGCTAGAAGAAACTGAGGGGGAATCAATGGATTCCAGAAGCATTCGTTCAAATGTAACAAAGTTGAAGGTGTTGTC
>JAJYVK010000433.1 GCA_021792075.1 Actinomycetes bacterium
GATCATGTAGGTAAAGACCGTCGCCGAGGAGATGACCCCGACGAGGCTCTGCCAGGACGGAAAGGGCAACAATGCAATGATGCCGACCACCAGTGTGGCGACCAGGCCCAGGAACGGTGCCCCACTGCGTTGAGTAAGCACCTTGAACCGTTGTGGAAGATAGCGGTTATTGGTTGCTGCGTAGACTACTCGAGCAGTTGAAGCGAGATAGATGTTACCCGTACCAGCTGGAGAGAGCACGGCATCTGCGTAGAGCAGGGTCGCGAGCCAACCTAGTCCAAGCGCAGATGCAACTTGGGCGAAAGGAGAGGTCAACGTCAAAGCCGCCCAACCTTTTGCAATCCCGCTCGGTGCAACGCCGGCCAAAAAGACGACCTGGAGCAGAATATAGACCGCAGCCGAGAGACCGAGCGCCATGAAGATCGCTCGAGGAACGTCTCGCTGCGGATTCTTCGCCTCACCAGCGAGGTCAACCGCTTGCCGGAATCCTAGGAACGAGAACACGATTCCTGAGAGCGCCACTGCCTTCAACACACCCGATACTCCATAGGGCGCAAAACCTCCTGCAACCTTTGAGGAGTAGTTGCCCCAGTGCCCAGCAACAAATAGAAATACCAAAATCGTCAGAGTTGGCATAATGAACTTCAGCAGCGTGACAACGGTATTGACCTTCGCAAATGCCCGAACCCCATAGTAGTTAATTCCAAAGAATATGATCAGGATTACGGCCTCAATGATGAATCGCTCAAAGGAGTTATTCGCCAGACTTGTGATGTAGTGTTCCGCGTACTGCACCACGGCTTCAGCCTCGATCGCAGGGACCGTTGCATAAGCGAGGAAGGCACCCCACGTCATAATGAAACCAACTAGAGGTCCGTGCGTGAAGTGCGGATAGCGTGCGATACCACCGGCTTGAGGGATCATTCCCGACAGTTCGGCGTACACAATTCCTACCAAAATGACAGCAACAGCGCCAATAATCCAGCCAAATATAGCTGCTGGTCCGGCATCATTTGCGGCGTACAGAACACCGAATAGCCAGCCAGAACCGATAATGGCACCAAGCGATGCCATCGTCAGATCAAGCAGACTCATCTCTCTTCTGAGTTTCTGTCCAGTACCTTGAGTGGTACTCATGACTCTCATCCCCCTTCTGTCACAAACGTCCAAAGCTCCAGGTGTGGAGAACAGACGAGGTAACGAATAAACCAAAACCTCTCCGTCAAGAGAGTTTCTGACTCCACGTCACCACTACCCCCCACGTCCGAGAGGTACACCCTTGGACTGGGTAGATTGTATCGAGAACAGAAGCTAAACACAAGGCAAACTCTGTATTATCTCGATAAACGGAGATCATTAAAGGGATTTACAGAAATCGCTAAATCGTAAATGCGATTCGACTTGCTACCGTCGATCTCTAGGAGATGCAGCTACCCGTCGACACGATCGCAGTCTGGTGGAGAGCACGCTGCACCTGCGCCAGCACTCCAGGCGAGGCAAGCGCAAAACCAACATGCGGATTCGTCGTGGACCTTGAAAATACAACTCCAACGACCTCGCCCTGGGCATTGACAAGGGGGCCACCAGAGTTTCCTGGGCGCACGATCGCTTCGATCTGATAGACCAACCGAAGGGTAAGGCCTTGGTTATAGATGTCGCGACCTCGCGCGTCAAACGATGCCATGACACCAGCAGACCCTATCGTGAGGGGTCCCCCCTCTGGATATCCGAGAACTACCGCCTGAGTTCCGCGCCCTACCTCAGCCGGATCGATCTGCAGGGCCGGATCACTGACGCCAGGAGAGCGTAAGACTGCGAGATCAAACTTTGGATTGAACCAGATCGCCTTTGCTGGATGATCCCCAGTCCCGTCAATGACCACTGGGTTCGCTATTCCAGCGACGACATGAGCATTTGTTACGACGAGGCCCGGGGCAATGACAAAACCGGAGCCCTCTTGAATATTGCCACATCCGACCCCCTCAATTTTGACGGTCGATGACGCTACCTTGGCTGCGATTGTGCTGACCTCGTGCTTCGAGGGAAGTGAAACGGGCCCAGCTAGGGCTGGGGGAAGCGTAGCAAAGACCGAAGGAAAGCCGGCAGAACCGATAACCTGATCGAGCTTGGAGAAGACCGATGGCGCCGGCGGCATTACCTGATCAATGAGGCGAACGACCTTCGAGTTCGCCACCTGGGTCGAAAGCGCAGTAAAGGTCGAGTTCACCGCGACGGCAGCAAAGATCCAGATTCCTAAACCGGTAGCGATGACCGAGACACCACCACCCAGCAGCGAATCGACCGAACCAAGTCTCAGTCGTCGAACAGAGGTCGAGATCGCCGAACCGAAGTATCGACCGAAACCAGCGCCTAGAGAAGCGAGTCCAAAAACTATCACGAGCGACAGAATCGTCCTCACGACTCCGCCCTGCAAAAATCGGCCGAGTTGGGGAGCCAGGAGCGCTCCCAGTACTAAGCCGATCCAAAATCCACCGTACGAGCCGAGCTGGATCATCGCCCCAAGCTGGAATCCACGAAACACAGAAAAACCTACAAGCAACAGCAGCGCAAGGTCAATGAGATCGAATCCGTAGAAGGAAGCGAAGATCACAACGGCATTGGCCCCTATCTGGTGAGCAGCGGTACGTACCCTATCAGCCTACGGTTCGCCACCGTTGCTACCATCTCATTCGACCGTTACTTCTTACAGACCCTACTCAGGGAAGTCTCGCTTCACGGGCCTGCAACGCTCTCATCCGCCTCTCCCCCAGCCTCCTACGATCCACGATCGGGTCTTGAACACCGTACCTCCCTCGTGTGTAACCCTGACGGAGGTACGTACTGCTGACGAAGGTGAGAGCCCTAATCAGATCTCATCAAGAGATGCGCAGGCAATGCGCCTGGTCACACTCTA
>JAJYVK010000434.1 GCA_021792075.1 Actinomycetes bacterium
CCCGTAAGAATTGACATTCTGACCTAGCAGCGTGACCTCTGTGACACCCTGACTGGCAAGGCTTTCAACTTCTGCAACTATATGGTCGAAGCTTCGCGATGCCTCTCTCCCTCGAACCGAAGGCACAATGCAGAATGCGCAGCTGTTGTTGCATCCCATCTGAATCGTCACCCAGGACTGAAAGCCGCTGGTGCGAACCGCGTTCAACGGAGAAGCAAACTGCACCTCATCCAATGAAATTTCATCAAGGATCTCGATCGTCGGCCCATACTCCTCGGAGCGCCTGAGAAGCTCCGCTGCCCTCGAAACGTTATTGGTGCCAAATACCACGTCAACCCAGGGTGCCCTCTTCTGGATTGTCTCCCGGTCCTTCTGTGCAAGACAGCCAGCCACCATTATCTTAAGGTTTGGGTTCCTATCACGAATTGCCTTTGCATGGCCAAGTGTCCCGTAAAGCTTGTTGTCAGCATTCTCCCGGATGCAGCAGGTGTTGAATACGATGACATCTGCCTCATCAACATCGGAGACAGCAACCATCCCATCCGCCTCGAGAACGGCGGCAATACGTTCCGAGTCATGCTCGTTCATTTGGCAGCCGAATGTTCTTACGAGATACTTTTTGCTCACAAATTACCAGACTAGCGAGAAAGGCCCACTCAGCGAGTGGGCCTTGCCACAAGTCCCGGTTTAAGATCTCCGAAATCAGTCATCGAGAAAGATCGGCTCGTTGTCTTCCTCTGAAAATCCTTCGGCCGGAGAGACTGACTCGACCACCATGCCTACCGCTGAACGCACCTTCTCATCCAGCTCAGCCATAAGACCAGGGTTGTTCGAAATGAACTCCTTTGCCTTTTCGCGACCCTGTCCAAGCTGCTCACTATCGTAGGTATACCACGCTCCGGACTTCTTGATTATCCCCATCTCCACACCTACATCGAGAAGAGAGCCTTCCCTGGAGATCCCAAACCCATACATTATGTCAAACTCCGCCTGGCGAAAAGGAGGAGCACACTTGTTCTTTACCACCTTCGCTCTGGTGCGACTGCCGACGATCTCAGCGCCGTCCTTTATCGCCTCAATTTTGCGTATATCTATCCGAACAGAAGAGTAGAACTTGAGAGCTCGTCCTCCTGGAGTAACTTCGGGAGATCCATACATTACGCCGATCTTCTCTCTGAGCTGGTTTATAAAGATCGCAATTGTCCTGGACCTATTAAGGTTACTCGTCAGCTTTCGAAGCGCCTGAGACATGAGCCGCGCCTGCAGCCCAACATGCGCATCACCCATCTCACCCTCGATCTCCGCTCTGGGAGTAAGAGCAGCAACAGAGTCGATCACTAAGACATCCAACCCACCGGAACGCACCAACATATCCGCAATCTCAAGCGCCTGCTCGCCGTTATCGGGCTGAGAGATAAGAAGTTCATCAATATCGACCCCGATAGCCTTTGCGTATACAGGATCCATCGCATGCTCCGCGTCGATATAGGCACAGATGCCCCCCGTCCTCTGAGCTTCTGCAACAACATGCATCGCAAGAGTCGACTTGCCAGATGACTCTGGCCCAAAAACCTCGATAACACGTCCCCTCGGAAAACCGCCTACCCCAAGGGCAAGATCCAAAGACATCGCACCGGTCGAGATAGCTTCGATCTTCATGTGGGCATTTTCACCCATCTTCATGATCGAACCCTTGCCAAACTGCTTCTCGATCTGACCTATGGCCATCTCCAAAGCCTTATTGCGATCTGTCATCTCTTCCTTAGCCAACGAACTCACCGTTCCTCTAACGAATTACTACTATTTCCAGGTCCGACCGAAACTCTTAGATGCGATCTGTCGTAAAGATAGCTCATAGCTGTGACAGTAAGTCTCTATTGAAAACAATTATACGAACATATGTTCGCCTTCGCAACTCATTAGAGGATTTTCTCAATCCAAACCGGTTGAGGCCTTATCACCGGCAAGAATCTTTCGCAGCCAATCAAGAGCCGAGATCGTCGCAAACTGCCTGATCCTTTCTCGATCCCCGGGAAGCATTAGTTGAATTGCACGGTCTCCAAACAGCTCTGATGAAAGGCCCACGAAAACAGTCCCAACAAGATTTGCTTCTTGAGGCAAGGGACCAGCCACCCCAGTTATGGAAAGCGCCAGGTCGCTCTGAAGCAATCGTCTCACCCCCTGGGCCATTTCAATAGCAGCCCGCTCACTGACAACTGGACCGATTTCCACGCCCAGGACATGATATTTGACGTCGCTCGCATAGGAAACCACGCCACCTCTGTACCAATCGGAGGCACCCAAGACATTGACGAGCCTGGCAGAGATCAAGCCACCCGTCAAAGACTCTGCAACGGAGAGCGTCAGGCCAAGTCTGACAATCTCGCTCGCCACCGCCATCTCGATCGTCGTGTCGTCTGTTCCAAACACAATATCTCCGAGGATTGCTCTGAGCTCTCTCTCCTCAGCATCGAGAAGGGTGTCCACGGCTTCACTTGACTCCGCCTTTGCTGTGATCCGCAACTTTATGCCTTCAATTCCCGAAGCCAAAAACGCGATCGTCGTCCGTCCGTCTCCTGCATCAAGAGCCTCCAGGCGTGGCGCAACGCGCTCTGCCAAAGCGGACTCCGACAACCCCCAGGTTCTGAGCGTCCTCGAACGTATCACGCCAGTCATCCCGGCCCTAGAGATCAAATCAGGAATTACCGCCCTGTCCAGCATCTCCGCCATCTCGTGCGGGACGCCGGGAACCGCGTAAATGACTTTGTCATCGACCGGGCAGATCAGACCGGGTGCCGTGCCTTTGCGCTGCTCGATTACCGTCGCGCCCACTGGAACCATGGCCTGCTTGATATTGTTTGAGCTCATGGTTCGGCCACGAGCCGTAAACACGGAGCGAATCCTGTCTTCT
>JAJYVK010000435.1 GCA_021792075.1 Actinomycetes bacterium
TTCCTGTCTCTTATAAACTCATCATTCCATTTTCAGATAGGTGATGTCGGAAAACTTCCTGTTCTAGAAGTTGATTCGAGTGCTTCTCACCATGCATCACGGTTAGTTTCATTATCGAAATCTGACTGGGACTCCTACGAAACCTCTTGGGATTTCCCTGAGCTGCCTTTACTAAATCCCTCTTTCCGCCAACCAACCCTAAAGGCCACTTACCAGCATCTCCGTGCCCACTGGCGGGAGATCACGCTGGAGATGAAGCAGCTAGAGGAAGAGAACAACCGCATCTTCATCGAAGCCTATGGTCTGCAAGATGAGCTAGAGCCCGATGTGCCGCTGAATGAGATCACCCTGACCTGCAATCCGCACTACCGCTATGGCAAGGATAAGAGCGAAGAGGAACTGGAGGCGCTGTTGCTGGCCGACACCATGCGCGAGCTGGTCTCCTATGCCGTTGGCTGCATGTTCGGTCGCTATGCACTGGACAAGCCGGGTTTGATTCTGGCCAACCAGGGCGAGACGATCGAAGATTATTTGCGGCAGATCCCTGAACCCAGTTACCGTGCTGTTAATGACAATGTTATCCCGATGCTTAATGGCGACTGGTTTGTTAATGATATTGCCGAGCTCTTTCTCAAGTTCCTGCGGGTGGCCTTTGGAGAGGACCACTACGAGGAAAACCTCCAGTTTGTTGAGCAGGCGCTGAATATCAAGAAAAAACGCAACTACACCATCCGCGACTACTTCCTCGGAGAGTTTTACTCTGACCATGTGAAGCGCTACAAGAAGCGCCCCATCTATTGGCTGTTCTCTAGCCCCAAGGGCAGCTTCAACGCCCTGATTTACATGCACCGCTACCGCCCGGATATAGTCAGTGTGGTCTTGAACAACTACCTGCGTGAATTCATTACCAAGTATATCTCCCACAAGAACCATCTGGAGGCGGTGAGCATCAGTGCCAGTGCTTCACCGACCGAGAAGACCAAGGCCCTGAGGGAGATCGAGAAGATCACCAAGGTGATTGCCGAACTGGAGGAGTATGAGCGAGAAGTTCTCTATCCGCTGGCTACCAAGCAAGTGGAGATTGACCTCGATGACGGTGTGAAAGTCAACTACCCGAAATTCGGTGCGGCCTTGAAAAACATTTCGGGGATGGATTCCCAGGAGGATTGATGCCGAATAACGCAAGCAATCCACAAAATCCGGCTCCAGTGGAACCGGACTATGCCAAGCTATTGGGCGCTGTCAAAGAACGAGTCCGCTCGGCTCAATATGCAGCACTCAAGGTGGTTAACGCAGAGCTGGTTGGCCTGTACTGGGACATTGGTCAGATGATCGTTGAGCGGCAGGCCGGTGAAACCTGGGGCAGGGCCATCGTGCAGCAGCTGGCAGGTGATCTACAGCGAGAATTTCCCGGTGTAGGTGGCTTTTCCGCATCCAACCTATGGCGAATGAAGGCTTTCTTTGAAGCTTACCAGGGGATTGAAAAACTCGCACCGCTGGTGCGAGAAATTGGCTGGAGCCATAACATCGTTATCCTTGAGCGTTGCGTAGAACCATTGGAGCGGGAGTTCTATATCCGCATGACGCGCAAGTTTGGCTGGTCTAAAAACGTCCTGACCCACCAGATCTCCAATCAAAGTTACGAAAAGTCCTTGTTGGGCCAGACCAATTTCGACAAGACGCTCACACCGGAGTTGCGCGCTCAGGCCAAGCTGTCAATGAAAGATGAATATATCTTCGATTTTCTGGAGCTGGGGCAAGCGCACAGTGAGCGAGAACTAGAACGGGCGTTGATTACCAGGGTTGAGGACTTCCTACGGACCATGGGTGGCATGTTCGCTTTTATGGGAAGCCAATACCGACTAGAAGTTGATGGAAAGGAATTTTTCATAGATCTTTTGTTGTTTCATCGCCGTCTGCGTTGCTTGGTGGCCATCGAGCTGAAAGTCGGTGAATTTCAGCCGGAGTTTATCGGCAAGATTCAGTTTTATCTGACGGCACTGGACAAGCAGATTCGGCAGGAAGATGAAAATCCCTCTATTGGCATCATCCTTTGCAAGGAGAAAAGTCGTACGATTGTTGAATATGCCCTGCATGATGCCAAAAAGCCGATTGGGGTGGCAACCTATGAAATCACCAAGACCTTGCCCAAGGAACTGAGAGGTCAGCTTCCGCCGCCCGAGGATATTGCTGCTCTGATGGAAGGGATTGAGCCATGAGCAGCCGTATCGCCCAGGCTCTAACCAGGCTTTTTGACCGGCACCGGATCGTCTTCTGGTACGACACCAAGAAGGAGTTGCGAGACGACTTCGAGTCACTCCAGTTTCCGGACATTGTGAAGCTTGAGTTGCACAACAACGAATTCGTCGTCAAATACAAGATTCTGCGGGAACAGCCAGAACAGAAATTCCTGCTCTACCGAGAAGGACCTCAGCCAGCCGATTTGGATAATTGGTTACTGGATGTGCAACTGGCCCATGGCGAGTTTCGTACTGACCAAGTTGCCATTTGGCTTTCAGAACTGGATCTCGGATTGGAGTTTGCCGATGTGGTGCAGTCTCATGTGGAGTTTTTCCAGGCGACCAAACGCAAAGACACCCTCAAGAAGCTCTTGAAAAAAGATGACACCGCTGGGCAGATTCTCTTGAAGATGCTGGCAGTATGCTCAGGAAGCGAGCCACGCATGGATGCAGTGATAGAAAGCCTGCTTCAGGAACTTGCTAATGGCGAAGACGAGAAGATCAGGCTGATAGGACGATGTAGCCTGGACACCTATCTCTGGAAACAGATGGCCCGCACCTATGGCTATAGGTCAAATGAACCGGGAATCCGTGACTTTGTTATCGAACTGTTTAAATCCTGCTACGCTCTGGGCACCGGCGGCCAGACGAATCTGACCGGTGACGCCCT
>JAJYVK010000436.1 GCA_021792075.1 Actinomycetes bacterium
TGGTAGCCCCGGAGTTCCATGTCGTTCGGGATCGCCTTTACACTTCGCTCAAGCGAGACAGGATCAGAAGCTCGGGCACATACAGTTGGTCGCATGGGTCGTCAGTCCCTGACGGGGATCTCGCAGAGGGTGAAAGATAGCGTGTCAGTGCGAGAGTCACCAGTTCAGGCGAGCAAAGAAGATACGGACACCTCTTTGGACAGAATGCGATCTAAAGAGCAGTGGTGGAGTATTTTGGCCAAGTCGCTGGGTAAGAAGGCCCTTTATGTTGTCGGATTCATAGCTCTTTGGTGGATTGTTACCGGTACCCATCTCCTGCCAGCGTTTGCAGTGCCGAGCCCTATGGCCGTGGCGAAGGTTACAGGATCTTCCTTTGGCAGTCTTGTCTCTCAGGGCTGGGTTACTGTACAGCGGGTTATCATTACAGTTTTGGCGATTTGGGTGGTCGGCGCTTTGGTTGGAGTCTTCGTTGGAATGACTCCGCGACTGTGGCCTCTTCTCGGCCTCGGGCGTGCGCTATACGCCGTTCCGATCGTCGTAGTATATCCACTTCTCGGCGTGTGGTTCGGAGTCGGCGGTGCGAGCAAGATAGTTTTCGGGTTTGTATCTGGGATCCTGCCAATGTCTTTGATGAGCGCAGCTGCTGTGCGCTCCATAGATGAGAACATCTATATGCTGTTTGCGTCACTTCGTGTGAGCAGAGTGAGCATGTTCCGCCGGGCTGTGCTTCCTGCTGCCTTGCCAGGCGTGATCAGCGCGATGCGGCTGAGTGGCTCCATGGGATTGGTGAGCGTGGTGGTGGGTGAAATGCTGCTGTCCGCCAATGGTATCGGCTATTGGATCTCAAATGCAGAGTCACAGTTCGAAGGCCCCACACTTTACGAGGGGATCATCATTGTGCTTGTCTTCGCCGTGATTCTGAACAGTCTGGTTGGCTTCTTGGAAAGAAAGGTCGCCGCAGCATACGGGTGAAAAGTCGCTACATACGGTTGAAAAGGGGGACGCAGCCTTTGAGTTTTTAGCACTTACGGCAGATCGCATATGTAAGGTTCACAAACAAAACAATGAAAGAAATTATTTTGGGGGAGAGTCAAAGAAGTGAGAATTAAAAGGTTCAAATGGACAGCGGCGTTTGTCGCAGTTATGGGACTGACGGCGGCAGCTTGCGGAAGCTCGTCGACCGCGAGTAGTACAGCAACTACCGCGGCCAGTGGTTCCTCAGGTGGCGCTGTGACTACTCAGGCTTCACTCGAGTCAGCCAGTGTCTCTATTATTCCGTCGTCGGATGAGTTTGCACCACTGTACGAGATGATCAACACAGGGGCGTTCAAATCTCAGGGCGTGGACATGAAGCTGGTGAATGTCGAGTCAGGGAGCGCGCTCGTTACAAGCCTCGAGGCGGGAACAGCCGACTTCACACAGGCGCCGATTTCGGTTCTGGCGGGCGCACTTGCAAATGGCGCGCCGATCACCATCTTTGCCCCCGCTCAGCCTGTAGCAGGTTTTGAGTTGGAGTCGAAAGTTGGGAGCAAGTTCACAACGATTCAGTCTCTCAAGGGACAGAAAATTGGCGTCTCAAAGGCCGGTTCACTGACCGCCCAGTATGCGGCGTCGACAATTCAGAAGTACAATCTCGGTGCCACCATCGTTCCGGTGGGAGCCAACGGACAGGTTTCAGCACTTGAAAGCGGCGAAGTTGCCGCAGTCGTTGAGGCATCTCCAGCCTGCTACACGCTGGTTACCAGCGGAAAGGCTCAAGTCCTGGAGAATTATGCCACTGCCGTTCCGACTTTGCAGGCTTGGGCAGCGTCGACGTCGTTCTTAAAGAGTCATCAGGCGCTTACGGCAAAGGTCTTGAAGGCATGGTACGGTGCACTCAAGACTTACGACACGAATTCGACCCAAGGTGAGGCTCCGTTCCTAACGACCTTCAAAGAGCCTGCCGATGTAGCGTCCCAGCAGTACAAGTTCATCGTTCAAAATGCTCCGACTTCGGCGACCTTGTCAGTTTCGGACATACAGGCGGCCTACTCGCTTCTGGCAGCTTCAGGCGGCAGTACGAGTAAGTTGCCACCGGCTCAGTCGTTGGCAACCTCGCAGTTCACCTCGCTAGTCGGATAAGCGCTAAGGCGATGTCGACTGCAATTCCGTCAGTCCGCTGACAGGTTTTGATAGCTTCTAATACCGCAGATGAGTGGCAGCCTTGTTTTGAAGCAGGGCTGCCACAATTGCTTCTTGGACGATCATAAAGAACGCTGAACCCATGTATAACTCCTTTGGGCTGCTCTGGGGCAGATCAATTAATGAAGAACTGCAAATCCAGCTGAAGTAGCCGAATCGAGCTCCTATTGTCGACGCAGCAGCGCTAGGGCATCGTAGCGCTTTCCCGGGCCACGAACCGCCCATTTCTCAATGATCATTTCCTGGGACTGAGCCTGCATTTCGATCTCATAGGTGTCGCGGCCGCAGAAGTGCTGGCCAGACCAATTTGCGCTGCTCAGATCGATCTCAAGATAAGGTCGTCCGTCAGAAAACTGCAACACTGCACTACCGTCAGGGCGGCGCAACATCTGCAAAGTGCGGTTGGCCGGGCCGGTGTAGTCGCCGTAGCACAGCTCGCCATCCTCCTTGTACCACCCGCGACCGTGCAGGTTCTCGCTTAGCGTGGCAGTGCCCATGAAACGCCCGGATAGGCCGGTTTGGCGATCTTCTATCCAGCGAGTTAGCGTCCAGTTCCCGAGTAGAAACCCGAAGGTGTCATCTATCTTCATCTGTGCAGATTTTACAATGGGTTCATTGTGCTTGGGGTGGCGCAGCTGTAATGCGGCGCTGTTTGGCCCTTGCCACAGAGTCCAATTGTGCTTGGCCACACAAGGCTGGCAATATTTCCAATTAATCTCACTTATATC
>JAJYVK010000437.1 GCA_021792075.1 Actinomycetes bacterium
TATGAAGGCTGGAGTAGTTCACATGGCCGGAGACACAGCTGGATGGTTCTTCACGGTACTGTCAGGTGTGGCGATCGAACTCTTCGACTTCTATCGAGCCGATGCTATCGGCTCGGTGATAATTTCGCTGATAATCCTAGGCTCATCCTGGCGACTGCTTCTTCAGACGGTCTCGGTGCTGCTCGAATCGACGCCCCGAGACGTTAGCCCCGAAGAGGTCCTGCACGCGATCGAGGCAGATCCGCAGATTCTCAACGTGCATCACCTGCACCTGTGGAACTTGGCTTCAGACACCACGGCGCTTTCGGCGCACGTTCTGATGGAAGATGGCGCCACCTTGCACCTAGCACAGATCAAAGTGCAAGAGATCAAAGAGATGCTCGGAGCACGCTTTGGAATCCACCATGTTACCATCGAGGTCGAATGCCACAGGTGTGGGGACAGCGAACACACTCTGGAGAAATGAGATTCCTAGCGCAAAAGGGTTCCCCTTGGAAAGACGCTAGAGCCAAGGTACAACCTGGCGCCAGCCAAGCCAAGAGAAGCGGCCACCAGAGCCACCCCGCCCAATTGGACAGCTGATACACTCGAAAATGTCAACTTGACTCCAACGGCTATCCAAAAAAGCGGGAGAACTATATCCACTCCAATTCTTCTCCTTAGAAGAAGTGCGAGCTTATTCCTCTCCATTTGGACTATTCGCTCCCCGACCTCACGATCGAATTTACCTAGACATCCGCCACTGGCAGAATCACACCCCGGTTGAGAGCAACCCCGTTCGCCGTTCGAAACGGCACAGCCACCAGATTCAGCCGTTTTCATCCCAACACGGAAATAGATATAGGCGGCCATCGCCAAAAGCATCGTGAGAGCCAGGGAGGCTCCGACCGCTATCCCGAAACCAGCGCGAAATATGTCCTCAAACGCCACTTCGACCAATCCGTAAAGCCAGACAGCCGCTGAGGCGGCCCCAATAGCCTTGCTGATCTTGTAGGTCTTCTCAAAGCTGGCCAGCTCAGGATTCAACTCTGGGCGTGCAGCCTCCGTGCGGGGTGAATGAGCCACATTAGGACTCTAACTCAAGAGCCACCAAAGGATGGTCACCTCGACCGAATTAATCGATTTGTCATCTAGATCGAAGGCGGACTCGGCTCTACCTATGCAAGGACTCGACAAGCTTTGCAGTCTTTTCGGCGTTGAACTTGAAAGCATCTCGATTCGCGTACTTCGCCCAGATCTCATTTCCTCCGGTGCGCCAGTCTACACTCGGCACCTCGAGCAGAACCGGATCGACGTTTCCCTTATATGCTTCCACAATCTCGATCACTGAGGTAACAAGGGTGTCGGAAAGAAAATGAGGCTTCAGGCCGAGATCCAATAGGGCCGTGTGCTTCGGATTATAGTAGTGCTCCTCTGACTCGACACGTGGGTTTGGTAGATGGACCACGTCCGTCGGTAGCCCCATCTTCTCACGGGCCGCTGAAACTACCGAAGCCAGCTCATTAAGACTGAACTGTTCGGTGAACTGGTTGAAGACCCTGCACTCTCCCATATTTGGCGGATTCTCCAGCGTCAGGGTTATACACGCCATAGTGTCGCGGATATCTAGATAGCCTCTGGTTTGACCACCTCTTCCATAAATCGTTAGCGGCTCTGCAACCGCTGCCTGGACACAGAAGCGGTTAAGTGCGGTACCCCAGATGGAGTCGAAGTCAAAGCGCGTTACAAGCTCCGGATGGATTGCGGTCTCCTCCGTCTGCACACCGTATACCACGCCCTGATTTAGGTCTGTCGCCCGCAAGCCCCAGACCCGGCTTGCGAAGTGAATGTTCTGGGAGTCAGCGACCTTGGAAAGGTGGTAGAAGCTGTGAGGAACCTTTGGAAAAGGAAGCGTATCGGAGCGGCCATTGTGCTCGATGGTGATGTAACCCTCTTCGATGTCTATGTTGGGAGATCCGTACTCTCCCATGGAACCGAGCTTGATCAGGTGGCATTCAGGCACTAACGAGTGGAGCGAGTAAAGCAGGTTCAGATTGCCGACGATATTGTTGACCTGAGTGCGCACGGCATGTTCCCTTGAAATCATTGAAAAGGGGGCGCTGCGTTGTTCAGCAAAGTGAACGACAGCTTCCGGCATGAACTCTGCCACCAACGCGTCGAGTGCCTCCGCGTCACACATGTCGAGGTTGCGCCAGACAATATCCAAGCCGGTCTCACTCTTCCAACGAGCCACTCTAGTTTCCATTGAGGCGATGGGAATGAGGCTGTAGGTTCCTCCTTCAAGATCCCAACTCCTGCGAGAAAGGTTATCTACAGCAACGACCTTGTGGCCCAGCTTGGAAAGATGCATTGCCATCGGCCAACCTATATAGCCATCTGCTCCGAAAACTATTACGCTCTTGGATTCGCCCATCAAACTTCCTTTCCAAAACGGGACACACTGTACCGAAATGCCTAAATCTCTACCCCCTGTGCCTTGACACCGCCCATTCTATTTAGCAGCACTTTTTGGCCGTTGCGAAATGGCAACATTCACACGGAGTTCACAGGTTACGTAAAGGTTTTGAGCAGGATAATTCAACGCACATACTCGTCCGAAATACGTCCACTCAAGGTCGAGCCACACTGGTTCATCTTGTTTCGAAGATATTTTGAGCAGTCACCGAAGGCCTCTTCAAGTGAGGTGAACACCAAGGCGAGATAGCCCGCCAATTGAAAGAGTGTGCGGCTGAGTGCTCCATGCAAAAGCACCCACTGAGAAAAATTCAGGAAGCTAGCACCTGATCCTTGCGCGCGCTTGTCAAACTCAAAGCCAAATAACACGAGTAAGCATTCCCGAGCTTTGCGACGAAGCTTTCCTCCACATCCTCCGATCGCGCCTAGTTCAGATGAGTGAAGCGATGGCTT
>JAJYVK010000438.1 GCA_021792075.1 Actinomycetes bacterium
GATGTGTTCCCCACGCGTGTGGGGATGAACCGCCAACGGACGTCTCCGGCCTTCTGCCGTACTCGTGTTCCCCACGCGTGTGGGGATGAACCGCTCTGCGGGTGCCAGTCTCCCGGATTGCGGATGTGTTCCCCACGCGTGTGGGGATGAACCGATCAGCAGCAGCGTGCGTGACTATACCAAACTGTGTTCCCCACGCGTGTGGGGATGAACCGCAGGAACTGATCAATGCCGCGAACTCCTGGCAGGTGTTCCCCACGCGTGTGGGGATGAACCGGGACCCCGGTGTCGTCTATGCTGAAAGTGTTCAACGGTAGGTGGCCTGACCTGTCATGTGTCCCATCCAGAGCTTATCCAACCCATCAGGCTGCCCAAACAAGGGGGGCCACCTCAGTCCGAAAACCCCCAGCGGGTCAGCCATAGATCTTGCCTGTGATCGTCGGGCCAGCCGCCCAGCCGGAACATCACGATTCTGTCCGTAGTCCCCATGGCAACTCGCCGAAGGCTATTCAAACGGGCTTGAAGATTGTCTCGGGGCTTTCAGATCGCAACCGTGCATAGAACTCAACCGCGTACCGGTCAGTCATGCCGGCAACAAAGTCACAGATGACTCGTTTGCGCTTCGCATCGTCATTCACAAAGCGGTCATACCACTGACGATAGTCGTCGGGCAGAAGTACATGGCCATTGTTCTCGCTTAACCTCTCGAAGAGAGTCTTTACTATCTCTTGCCCTCTGTATTCAGCAAACTTCAACCTCGGGGACATGATCAGCGAAACATAAGTAATCTGTTTCAGTACCGCCACCTTTAGTCGAATAGATGGGTTCAGAAACACGCGAGACAGCGCTGGCTCCTTTTTGTTTGGCTCAAACCTGATCCCAGAGATTAACTCCCCAACTAGATTAGCGGTGAACGCAGTTCGTACGTAGCCAACCTTCGCAACTCGAGTGAGCGCTCGATAACGGCGAACGAGATATTTTACCCTTGACCTACTATCATTCACTTTCATCTGATCATCCTTCAGATAAACATCGAAAATCCTGAGAAGGACGGCCCGCACCTGATCCCTGTTGACTGCCGGATTGATTTCCCCCTTGCTCGAGCGATTAATCTCGTCAGATACTTTATCCAGTAGTGAATTTTCTGCTGCAATCAGTACCATAGGCGAAAGAAATTCAGCCTTGAAGGCGTCCTCTAGATCGTAGGTTGAGTATGCGATGTCGTCCGCGATATCCATGATTTGGCATTCTAAGGTCTTGAATGGCGTCGTTGAAGGAGCGTGGCGACTCCCCAGCACAGATTGCTTTATTTTGGTAACGAGCGAAGCCTCACTTTTATAGTAGCCCTTTGTGGGTCGCGTGTATGTTTGACCTCTCGTTACCGGGATTACAGTGTCGTATTTGAGTACCGCCGCGAGAGTTCGAGCACAGAGGTCAAGCCCATACCGACAGTCTGTGACTTTGCCTGTGCCTGCCTCTTTTTTTACTCCATACCCGACGTGATCGTTGGTTTTTTTCTTCTCGAGCACCGATAAGATTCTGAGTGTCTGGGCATTTCCTTCGAACCCTCCGTGCTTGATCATGCAGCGGTCGAGGGCAAGCTCACCGTTGTGGCCAAAAGGCGGATGCCCTAAATCGTGGGCGAGAGCCGCAACCTCTACGAGATCAAGGTTTATCTCTCCCTGTTCTTTCAGAAACGGCTGTTCGGAGTTGAGCTTAGTTGCAATGGATTTGGCGATCTGCGCCACTTCCATGGAGTGAGTGAGCCGATTTCTGAAAAAGTCCGACTCGAAGCCTGGAAATAGCTGCGTCTTTCCGTTCAGTCGGCGAAACGCGGGACAGTGGATCAGGCGAGCATAGTCGCGCCGAAAATCGCTCCGGTAGGAATCAGATTTCGAAAAACCAGACGGGTTTTTACCCGCGAAGATGCGATCGTAATCGTTTGGGTTATATAAGGGCATTTTCTACCTTGTCATGAATCAGCTAATAGGCTCGATCAGGGCCACCAAGTCGGCCCCCGCCCCGGCACGACCGCATTACTCATCCGCTAAAATCGCCTTGCGACGGATGAACTTGCGGAACCGTTCGAAGTCACTACACAGCCTCACACTAAAGGGTGGCTTCTCCCGCTTCGTTCCCTGGAGTCTTGCTTCGCAAAAGCGAGGGTTTTACAGATCTACCAAGATTACGCAGCTGCGGGACGCTTCGCGTCATCAGCATTATCCTTCTTTTCCTGATCCATGAGTGCAGCGAGTGCTTCGAACGCTTTGTCATACTCCTTCAGTTCCTCGTCGACACGCCGATTCACCATCTCGTGCGGGGTCACCTCAACCTCTAGCTTACGCTTATTGGCCATTTGTACCTCCGTATGGTTGTTTTACAAGCATACCCGCCAATGGCATCCGGTTGCAACCACGCATTGCGGATGTCCTGATCTAGGGTAAGTCAGTCGAATGCCCGGATTCGAGAGATGCTATAACCGGTGTACCAACACTTGCCCCCCTGTCCGGGCCTCACGCCGCATATTCTTGGCCCTCATCCTATCCGGGCTCGTCAATTTGACGAGCCCGCAAGCAGTAGATCGCTTGCAGCCACCCTCGCTACTGCCTAGCCTCCGCAACCGCGCTGCCCTAGAGTTCCGATTCCTCAGGCATCCGCCTGGTTCTCCCCCGTCAGCGTCCACGACTTTACCGGTGTCCAATAACTGACGATTTCAAAGTACAACGTAGTCATACAAAGAGGTATACCACAGTATGCTTTCCAGATATACAGAGTGGGTGCTGTGAGGTAAGACTGCGAACGAGCAGTCGGTCCGTTTATGCCATTCCCTTGCCATAGTGCGAAGGCAAAATGCAGGGATGATGGCAAATTGAGTGCAACCTCAAACAACTAAATTTCCTA
>JAJYVK010000439.1 GCA_021792075.1 Actinomycetes bacterium
TCAAATCGCCTTCTACCATACACTTGGAGACCTCCCAAAACCACCAAATGGTTCCAAAAGGTTTTGTTGAAGAGCCAGTTTTCTTTCCCGGAGATACTTCAATCAGGATAAGAGATCTTCAGATACCTGGATGAAGTGGGATAGCTTGACCAGATTTCATTTTCTGCGCCTCTTCTCAACAAACCGTGGTTATTGTGTCATGATCAAGGTTTATGGATGTAGTCGAAAGACTGGAGTCTTATGGCGTCAAAGTTACCTTTCACCCAGGCAATGCACTCGTCAAGCCCTTGCTCCAAACTATAGTGATCTTGCCAACCCAGCTCGTTGCGTAATGTGGAACTGTCCAGATGGTAAGCTGAATCCTTGCCCAACCTCTCGCCGACCACCTCGACATGTTTGTCGACGCTGACACCAAGCTTTTCACATATGCGCTCAACCAGATTGCGAATGGAAATTACCTCATTGGTCGAGATATGGTAAGTCTCACCGATTCGGCCATTTTTCATAATGTTCCATGTCGCCTCAGAAACATCATGGATATGGATGAATGAACGGGTTGATACCCCTCCTCCATGCAATTGAAGCTTGCGCCCAAGAAGTATGAATAGAATGGTCCGCGGAATAATTCGATAAAGCTGCTGTCCGGGGCCATACACGTTGGCTGCACGAGTGCTAACCACCGGAAAGCCATAAGTAGCGTGGAATGTGCGGAGACTCATATCGGCTGCTGCACGGGAAACTGCATAAGGGGTGCTTGGATTGAAGGGGAAATCTTCCTTGACAAATCCCGAACAGGTACCATATACCTCAGGTGTAGTAATGTGAACGTAACGCTTGAGAAACGAACACTTGCGCAGTTCATCATGTAACTTGATGGTCGAAACAGTATTGGTCATGAACCAGTCACCTGGGTTTGCCCAGCTTTCCCCGACCATGCTTTGCGCCGCAAAGTTCACCACATATTCTGGCTTGACATCATTCACAAGCTCCATGATTTTCGAAAGATCTTTGTTCAGATCAAGCTGGTAAAAAGTGAAACGAGAGTGGTCGTGCCATTTGTAGGGCAAGAAAACTGAGTCTGGCTCTGCTGAGCGACTCGTTCCAAGAACACGAGCTTTCTGAAACAGCGCGAAATCACAAAAACTAGATCCTGAAAATGAGTTACTCCCTATAACAAGAACAGTCTCTTTTGTAGGTTTTTTAGTTTGTGGGGTCATTCGATCACGCCATGGGACGATTGTTGTATAGCCATTGGGTAACCATGTGACCAACGATAAGTTGCATATCCTCTGCTATCTGCATGTCATGAACTGGAAAGTGAATGGAGGTATCGGCTAGCTCTTTGCTCATTCCGCCGGTATACCCGAGAATAGCAAACGACTTGATCCCTATGTCTCGAGCACGCTCCAGCACCCTAAGAATGTTGGGAGAATTACCACTACCAGACAAGACGATTAGAATATCTCCCGGTCGACCCTGTACGGCCAGCTGCTCAGAGAACACGTGGTCGTATCCTATATCATTCGCCAAGCAGCTCATGACGGACGTGTTTGCCGACAGCGAAATAGCCCGCATTCCTCCTCCGCTGCGCTTGGCGATACCATATACGAGGTCATTGACTAAGTGGATCGCATTGCCAGCGCTGCCCCCATTCCCGCACATAAAAACCTGGTTTCCGCTCAGCCATGCCCGGTGCATGTCCTCGGCAAGTGTCACTACCCCTGTCCAATCAAACGAAGACAAGGTTGAGTTCACCTTTTCGGCATAACTGACAAAGTGCTTGGTAGGGGTATCGGTTATAAGGCCCACTTTTAGCACCCCCTATTTGGCATTACGGTCTTTTGCATCCATGTCAAGTTGTAAAAGTGCTCTTCGTCCATCAGCTCTCCGGCACGGAACTTCTTGATGATTTCACATATGGCGTCCTCGACTGTCTTCTTTGGCTTGAATCCAGTGGTCAGCAACTTATCCGAATTGATCCGGTAGGAGCGCGGGTCATTAGATTCGGTGACGACATACTCAACCGGACAATGTTTTTTAACCATCTTAGCAATATCTAGAATAGAAATGTTTTCGAAGCCAGCATTGAAGATTCCGGTTGCCTCGGGATGCTCGATCATGTGCAGATAAACATCGGTTATATCGTCAATATGGATGTTGGGCCGTGTTTGCGACCCCCCGAAAACGGTAATTTTACCCTTCGCCAATGCCTGCATAGTCAACATGTTAACAGATACATCAAGACGCATCCTGGGAGAATAGCCGCACACAGTAGCAGGGCGAACAATTTGAACAGTCATATGGCCGGCGTAACTCAGGAGTACCCGTTCTGACACCATTTTGGTCTTATTGTATTCTGAGATAGGCATAAGTTCAAGATCTTCGGTAACTTGTGGCTCATTCTTGATGCCATAGACGCTTCCTGAGGAGGCGTAAATGAATCGCTTAACCCCTTTGCGCTTGGCTTTATCAGCAAGTTGCATCGTGGCAAGAGCACTGACTTCCCACGTGAGTTTTGGATTCAGGTCGCCACAGGGATCATTTGCTATGGAGCACAGGTGGATAATGCAGTCGACTCCGTCAAGATTGATAGCGTCGATATCAAGAACGTCCCCTTGGATTACCGTTAAATTCCTATGCGGTTTAAGAAAGTTGCCGAACCATATGGTGTCCAGTACAACAACTTCGTAATCGCGTTGGAGAAGCTTTGGTACCAACACATGACCTTTGTAACCGCAGCCACCTGTAACCAGTATCTTCACAAGACCACCTCACGATAAGGTTAAACAATCAGAAACAAGTAACGAAAGATACAATTTCTGGCTCTTCAACAAAACCTTTTGGAACCATTTGGTGGTTTTGGGAGGTCTCCAAGTGTATGGTAGAAGGCGATTTG
>JAJYVK010000440.1 GCA_021792075.1 Actinomycetes bacterium
GCGACAATTGATTCGTTTCCTGCATATTGAGTTACAGCCCCAGTCGACCCCACCGCTGGAAAAGTAAACGTGGGCATCGTTGTGCCACTCCACGTATACCCCGATGGCTCCGTAGTGATCGGAATCGCCGTGGCCGATGATGTCACCGCAGTGCCGTTCACGGTTGCCAATTGCCCGCTGCTGTCAAAAGTCAGCGTCTGAGGAGAGCTCCATAAAGTCGCCGTTCCCCCTGTGACAGTACCCTGCATTGACCAGCCGGTAACGGCTCCCCCGCTTATCGTCGGCGTAAACGTCAGCGTTATCGGAACTGTGTCCCCTAGTGAATCGTACATAGTTGTGGTGGCCGTGATTGGTCCGGTGGCGTTGGACGGGAGATTTCCAGACAAGTTGACGTTGCTGGTCTGTACTGGCTTACCCATAGATCCTACGGAGATCGTCAATGGTCCAGTTGGCCCGGTAGCCGGTTGTCCAGGAGCCCACCCTTGTACCAAGGCTCCGCTATTTGTAGCCAGATGACCGTTGGCATCGATCTGCAGATTGCCGTCTCTTGTGTAGTAAGTGTTGGCCCCCTGTTGCACAGTCAGAAAACCATTGCCGACTATGGCAACGTCGCTGTTCACCCCGGTCTGTGTAATTGATCCCTGCGAAAAATTCGTGCTGACAGCCGCCACTCCGACCCCGGTTCCTACCGTAGTCGGATTGGTGCTTGCCATTGTTTGTCCTACTGGAGCCGCTGCGGGTTTCAGCTGCTGCGTCAAAAGATCTTGAAACTCAGCCGTTTGAGACGCGAATCCTGTCGTCTCAGAGTTCGCGATATCGTTACCGATCGTATTCAGATCGGTTTGCATTGCCATGATGCCTGACGATGCTGATCCTAAAGATGGTATAGGCACTGCAGTTGTTCCTTTCGCTTGACTTAATACTTTGATTGTTGTTGATTCCGCTATCCGGTCGTTCCTATAGTCTCGACAGAAGAAAGGCCGATAGATTCTCCATTGACATATACAAGCGGGCCGTTGTTACTGTTGGCCACACCGGTAACCGTTCCCGAGATCGTCTTTCCAGCCGCGTTCACTCCGGTAATCGACTTTCCGATCAGACCGGACGCCTGGCTCATCTGCATTGCAGACGAAATGCTGTTCATCTGTTCGACCTGAGAAAGCTGAGCGAGTTGCGCCATTAGATTCTGTGAACTCGTCGGATTCAGCGGATCTTGATATTTCATCTCGTCAACTAAAAGCGTCAGGAACGTATTGGGGTTTGTAAGCTGGCTCATTCCCTGTGAATTTCCGCCAGTTTGGGCCTGATTTGTATTCGACGTGCTCCCCACGGAGCTGATTGGTGATGTCATCTCCTCCCTCTTTCACATAATTACGTGGACTCGACCAGAGGGTGCCAAAGTTGTTTGAGCGACCTCTTCCGGCATCTGGACGCTAGCATTTCCTTCTTCGTGGAATAGCTTTGTCGTTTCCCTCTGTTGCTTACTATTTTCATGATTTTGCAGCATGACGTTTACTTCCGTGCCGTTTTGCGCAAGTTGACTCTTGACGGCGGTGAGAGTCTCCGATAACGCATGGTGGCCCAAAGGCGTATTGGGAGTCAGCACCACAGTGAGCACGTTCTCCTTGAGCGACATCTGGGCCTTCACTTCGCCTAGTTCACTCGGGTGCATAGCGATCTCAAGGGTGTATGTGCCGTCAATTCCCTTTGTATGTGAGGTAATTGCCTGGGCAAGATCGACGACGTTTGTCATTTGAGAGGAATTGATCGCTCCTGCATTTACTGAGTTAGACGCCACGTTCGCATTGTGTGAAATTGCCGGCATGGCGGTCATATCCACGCTATTCATCCCCGCGTTCGCTGGGACACTCCCTTTTCCGCCGACGTCATGAAATGAGCTATCCACAACCACAGCCTTGTGGTCTGATCGGATGCCTAGTGGAAAGGTCTCAACCATTGCATCTTTTTGAGCAGGAATCGATGCCGTTTCTCCTGCTATGGCCGGGCTGGTATTGCGCGGTAGCGAGTAGGGAACGCCCTTGGTCGTAGGATTTGTCTCTTGGGTTTGCGAATCGCTTGTGTGTTGCCCTGCCTGTCGAGCTTTCAGATCAGCAACAGTCATGGGCACTGGCTTCACGGCCTCTATTGGCTGCGACGGAACCTGACCTTGAATCTCCTCAGGGGTCATTTCTTGGTGATTGGCAGATCCGCTGCGACTCGGATAGTTATTCTCCAGAGGTTTGTCCTGCGCAGCGATGAGCCACGGAACTTCTTTAGGCCCTTTAAATAACGGCTCATGTCCGGCGCTGCTCAGTGTTATCTCCTTTGAGACGCCATTGGCCGGAACTCCTTGTGGCTCGATGCGGGCCCGCGACCCATTTACGGCAGTACGGTTTACAAATCCAGTTCGATCGGAGATCGGGTGCGGTCCAGACAGTGGAATGCTTGCCGCTCGGTACCGTATCCCTTGCGGGTTCGAACTCACGCTTACCGTTCGTGCAAGGCTTGTTGCCGCTCCAGCCGCTATAGCGTTGACCGCTATAGCGTTGACCGTTTTATCTGCAGTTTTATCGGCTTCGCTTTCCGCGTTTTCTTTCGTGAGATCCGAAGAGTTGGCCTTTCGGTTAGGTTGAAATGATTCTTTCTGCAGTGGCGGCGGCTTATACTGCTTGATTAGTTCTCCGAAGGTTTGTTGTCGACTTTTTTCAACGGTTTTGTCGCTCTGCTCAGATCCCTTAGCGGAACTCTTCTTTCCCGTCGACAAGTCCTTTAGATTTGCCATGGAAACCATATACGTATTCATGTCGTTCCTCCGGCGTTGGATAATATTGACTCTACGTAAGCCTCAGTTTCCGGATATGGGGGAATTCCGTGGTATCTGGTCAC
>JAJYVK010000441.1 GCA_021792075.1 Actinomycetes bacterium
GCAGCCGCCCGGGAAAACGCTGGACGGTCGCGGCGTTGAAGACCCGGCACATCATGCGCACGAACCGACCGGTGCTCAAGCTGACGGCGCCAAAGCAGGCCACGGATTTGCGGGTCGGTGCATGCTGCAGGATGGGGTCCTTGATTTCCAGCGGCACCCACATCCGGCAGCGCGAGCCCTGTTGCTGGAAATGACATTCATCCAGGCTCCACCGTTCGACGTCGTCGCGTCGCGCCAGACGCCGGAGTTTTTTTTACTGCCGCGGCTTTCAGCGGATCGGACTGGGCGATCTGGGGACGTGGCTTGCGAAGCCGAAAGCCCATGTGCCGGAACAATCGCTGGCATTGCCGCACGCCCAGATCGACCCCGTACCGGCGACGCAGATGTTCCACCAGGACCGGGCCATCCCAGAGCGTGGCGGCCAGGCCGAAGTCCCGCGGGATCTTGCGCAGATCGCCCTGCAACCGACGCCAATCCTTCGCCTCCAACGTCCGCGGTCGGCCCGATCGTTCGCCTTCCCGCAGGGCGTCCAGACCGCCCTGTTCGAAGCGGGCCACCCAGCGCTGCACGGTCGTGCCATTCTCGCCAAACAGCTCCGCGACTTCCCGGCAGGATTGCCCCGCGGCCACCAGCAGCAATCCATGCAATCGATGATCATAACGCGATTCCTCGCTACGCCCAATCTCTTGCTGAATCGCGATTCGCATCACTTCGGCATCCTCGATCTGCAGCTTGCGCATCGCCTTTCTCCTGAAGAAAAGAGCGATTCGAGGATATCACAATGCTGCATTATTTATGTCGTTGTGTTTAGTTTATTGTAATCCACTGTAAAAAAATTCCCAATATTAATTCCTAAGATAAAATTTGGATACCATATTGGATATGCAAATAAAAGCCGTATCCGATTAGTTTCTATTTGCAGTGTTTTTGATCTATACCTTCGATTGTGTGCCTGACGTGTAAACGTTTTTGTCTAGCTTGCATTCTCCCGTGGCTGCTGCATTACCGCCGATGAGCTATGAAGGTCTCGACTGGCCGAACTTCGGTAACCAGTCGTCGACGCACCAGCTAACCGTGGTTGTGGGACTTGGCTGCACCCACCCGGTCAGTGATCTCGGCAAGGTACTGCGCCGCTTGCGCCTTTGTTTTCACCGATTGTGCTCGATTCAGCACCGCCATCCGTTGTCTGGGATGAGAAAGCGCCAGCTCGTGGCGCATGGCGATATGAAGAAATAAGGGTAGATTCCCGCTATCGACCGTATTACTTCCTGTGGGAACCGTGGCTGCCGATTTCTTAGGTGGGATATGAGGAAGCAGGGTAGCCGGCGTGTCCTGCCTTGCCTTAGGGAGGTTCAAGAGCGTAGCGACTGAATTGGCTGCACTGTCGCGGTCAGTCAAGGGTGGCAAGCCGAAAACTTCTTCCACCGTTCGTGGAATGGAACTGTGGTCATACACTCGATGATCAATAATGCCAGCGGGAATAAAGGGAGAGATCACCACAGAGGGCACGCGGACGCCGAGCCGGGTGAAGGTAAATCCGTACTTGTTATACTTTGACCCTAGCTTTGTGTCCCCAGGTGCCACAGCATTCCCTGGTTGTACATGATCATAGAATCCACCATGCTCATCCCAAGTCACGACTAGCAGGCTGAACTCCCATAGCGGCGACTGCCGAATGGTCTCGTAGACTTCCTTGATCAGTTTCTCTCCATCACTAACATTATCCATCGGATGCTGCGAGGTTCCGCCCTTGAACGTACCAAAAACCATGTCGCCATAATCTGGCTCGATCCATGTCAGACGGTAGGGGTACGAACCCGCGCTCAGATCAATTTTCAAATCATTTATCGAATGTACATCGAATGTGTTGATGCCGTTCAGCGCTGAAACCAATGGGAAGTCACTGCCAGCATAGATCCGCCATGCCTCATCTTTGTAATGCGTCTTAAGTGCATCGAAGATCGAGCCATTAGGGTATCTAAAGCCATCAAGTCCCTCCCAATTGAGCAGCTCCCATGTCGATGGACTATGATCCAGGCCACCTGAGGATGCTCCCATGGCAAAAAGTCGGTTTGGAAAAGTCGGTCCGGGCAGAGACGAATGCCAACCGTCGCAAACCGCAAAACTGTTCGCCAAAGTGTTCAAGATAGGGAGTTGGTCCGTAGTAAATCCATCCATGATTTGTCCAAAATCTCCCGTCGCGTTCCCTTCGTTCTGCGAGTGCGATCGGGCATAATTGCTCACAAAGCCGCTGTTGTTGACACTGGGATAGGATTTTCCACGTTCATAGGCCGCCTGAGTTCCGCAGAGCTGCTCCAAGACGTCAGGGAATTCGTGCGCCGGATCGACCGGGATGGGTTCATGGAAAGGTTTCCCCACAAAATAGGACGCGCCGAGATGGTTGTTCGATTCCGAACCGTTGAGGCCAGCGATTTGGGTCTCTGCGCCATTGACTGCATCGGTCCCAGTGATGCCGGAGAATCCTAGCATGTGGTCAAAGGAGCGGTTCTCCAGAAGTAAAACAAAAATGTTCTTAATCCCTACAGCCATCTTGCGCATCCTCGTGCTCGTGAAAGAGAGTTTTCCTCAGCCATTTCTCGGTCAGCTGAGCTAGCACCATATCCCTTTTCTTTCCACAAGGCAAACCAGCTCATTATCTCAGGACACTCACAGATTCAGGTACCGCAATCGGCAGTCTACTAATACTACTATGGTCATTTATCGGGCCAACTCCACGTCAAACATCGTTCGACCACAGGTAGTTCGTGGTGCCATCACCAAACGTCCGCCTTTGGCCAATATTACTCGTTTTCTGCTCAAAAAAGCATGACCGCTTTCGCTGCATACTTGACGTCCGCACGGCTTCGATCCAACCTCAGTTT
>JAJYVK010000442.1 GCA_021792075.1 Actinomycetes bacterium
ATAGCCAGAATGAGGGCGTCGAAGAGGTCGGGTCCAGCTGCAGAGAACATGCTCAAAGACGTCCAGCTGAAAACCTTTGCACGATAGAAGAAACCGGGCCACAAGAGCACGAGGAGCAGGCATGACTTTCCAGCCAATCAAGTTCTATCAGACAGGCAGCTTCGCTGTCGGAAACCGGCTGCTCAGCGAGTCACTCCGCACCGTCCAGTCGGATATTGCACGCAGCGATTCGCTGACCCTGGGCCATCGAGCCTGCCAGGGCTGTGGAGAGGCTCTCGGCGCAAGATACGCCTTGGACGCGGCGATGCACGCAACCGGCAACAAGGTGATCGCCACCAACGCAACTGGGTGTCTCGAGGTGTTCACCACGCCCTATCCAGAGACGTCCTGGCAGATTCCATGGCTCCACTCCGTCTTCGGAAACACCGCTGCGGTTGCCACCGGCATGGCTGCTGCGCTCCGTGCCAAAGGCCGGGAAGATATCAGGGTCATTGCACAGGCCGGGGACGGAGGGACGGAGGACATCGGCTTTGGATGCCTCTCCGGCATGTTCGAGCGCAATGATGACGTGCTGTTCATCTGCTACGACAACCAGGCCTACATGAACACCGGAGTTCAACGCTCCGGCGCCACCCCTCCTGCAGCACGGACGGCAACTACCGAAGCGGTGGGAGCCGCAACCGGGAACGCATTCGGGCAGGGAAAGGACCTCCCGCGGATTGCCATGGCGCACGAAATTCCCTATGTCGCCACCGCTACAGTCTCTGAACTGCATGATCTTGAGGCCAAAGTTGAGAAGGCGATGTCCATGAGGGGAGCAAGGTATCTTCACATCCTCGTCCCCTGCCCTCTTGGCTGGGGAAGCGAACCCAGTGCAACCATCCGCATCGCCCGGATGGCGAAAGAGACCGGTCTATTCCCCGTATTTGAAGCAGAAAACGGCGAGGTGACCGGGGTCTCCAAGATTCGCCGCAAGCTCCCTGTGGAGAGCTACCTTTCAGAACAGGGCCGGTATTCCCACCTGTTCAAACCCACCGAAAATCGCGAGATTCTCGACAAGATCCAGGCAATTGCTGACAAAAACATCAGGCGTTACGGTCTCTGGGATGAGGAGCCCGTATCGCAACTGTCCGAGAATGGCGAGAACCAGAACAGATCAATGGAGCAGTGATGGAAAAACCCTTTGCAATAACGCTCGAGGTAGGATCTTCCAGGGCGAACAAGACCGGCAGTTGGAGGCTGAACCGCCCCGTGTACGTCGATCGCCTCCCACCGTGCAATGATGCGTGTCCTGCGGGGGAAAATATCCAAGGTTGGCTTTTCCATGCCGAGGAGGGGGACTACGAAACGGCATGGAGGCTGCTCACTGAGGACAATCCATTTCCGTCAGTGATGGGAAGGGTCTGTTACCATTCCTGCGAGACATCGTGCAACCGGGCCCAGCTTGATCAAGCAGTGGGGATCAATGCTGTTGAGCGTTTTCTCGGTGACCAGGCAATCGCACACAAGTGGAGCTTGAAAGCGGTCGCCGAACCGACCGGTAAACGGGTGCTAATAATCGGCGCTGGCCCGTCAGGCCTATCTGCTGCATACCAGCTGCGCCGGAGAGGGCATGAGGTCAAGGTTCTCGAAGCCGGTCCCAAAGCCGGCGGAATGATGAACTTCGGAATACCGGCATACAGGCTCCCGCGATCAGTGCTGGATGCCGAGGTCAAGCGCGTCGCCGATCTCGGGGTGGATTTCGAGTTCAACCATCAGGTTACAGATGTAGTCGCCGAGATGGACAAGGGAAGCTTTGGAGCAGCGTTCCTGGCCATTGGTGCCGAGCTGGCTCATCGGGCCTATATTCCAGCTGGGGATTCAGCTCGAATTCTTGATGCGATCTCCTTTCTGGCAAGCCCCGAAGAGAAAAAACCGATGCTCGGCCGAAAAGTCGTTGTGTACGGCGGAGGAAACACAGCCATGGATGCAGCCCGAACTGCAAAGCGTCTTGGTGCGAGTGACGCCATCGTCGTTTACCGGCGAACCAGAGATCAAATGCCCGCGAATGATCTTGAAGTCGAGGAGGCTTTGGAGGAAGGCGTGCTCATGAGGTGGCTCTCTACTGTGAAACATCTTGATGAGCACAGTATGGTTCTAGAGAAAATGGAGCTTGACGAAACCGGCTTCCCACGTCCAACCGGAAAGTTCGAAAAGCTCGAGTCCGACTCTCTGATTCTGGCCCTGGGTGAGGAGGTCGACCTATCACTGGTGAAACAGGTCCCCGGGGTCACCATCCAGGACGGCGTGGTCGAAGTTGGGCAGAACATGATGACCGGATATCCGGGCCTATTCGCCGGCGGAGACATGATACGCGGCGAAAGGACGGTAACAAATGGAATAGGGCATGGCAAGCTCGCCGCCCGAAACATCGATGCGTGGTTGAACGGCAGCTCCTACCAGCACCCCGTGAGTCATGAAATGGCAACATTCGACAAGCTCAATACCTGGTACTACACCGACGCCCCGCACGCGATCAGGCCAAAACTTGACAAGATCAGACGCCAGTCGACCTTCGACGAAGTCGTCATGGGGCTCGATGAAGACACCGCCCTATTCGAAGCGCGCCGCTGCATGTCATGTGGCAACTGCTTCGAATGCGATAACTGCTACGGCGTCTGCCCGGATAACGCAGTCGTCAAGCTTGGGGCCGGCCTGAGGTATGCATTCGACTATGACTACTGCAAAGGCTGCGGAATCTGCGTTTCTGAATGCCCCTGCGGAGCAATCGACTTCGTTCCCGAGACCATCTAACCGACACGACTGGACATCACCTAATTTGAATCAGGGTCTCCAAGTATTGAATGCTGTTGACAAACGCCGTTACTTAGGTTAGGCTAA
>JAJYVK010000443.1 GCA_021792075.1 Actinomycetes bacterium
CTTCTCTTCGCCGCCTTACCGCGCGGTTACGGGCACCCACTCAGCATCGTGCAGCACGTCTTCCGGTTTCTGGCAGCAGCACGGGCCTTTCCTGCGTCATAACAGAAGTCTCGGCCATTCACCGCTCAGCTGGCTGCGCGTGGTTATGTCGTCAGGATGATCCTGCTGGAGCAGATTGAGCTACCGAAGCCGGACGACTTAGCCTTTCTTGAATCTCAGGTGTCTCATATAGCGCCTCTAACAATCTATTGGCCTTTTTCGAAGGGGTCTTTTTCAGAATTTCGCGCAGATCGTTTAGATAGTCGCAGAGGCGCATGTTGCCTTCCACCAACGCGAGAAAATCTTTTTGGCGATAGACCAAGATATCGCCGTAGTGGATCTCCGCTTTGGAGACGATCTCCTTCGGATTGACAAGCAGGAATGCATCCCGAAGCTCATTGCAGATTCCTAGCGCCCGATGCGCCAGCTTGTCCCTCTCCTTTTCCCTGGCTTTGCCGATGCTGATAACAGCCCTGGTGACGTTCTTGCGCCTCTCATCTTTGATCGTTCCCACGAGCTGTTCCAACACTTTGCTCTTGGCTCTCGCTGTATCTAATGACAGATATATCTTGGCAGCAATCGCCTCGTTTCCACCCAACAATGTAACGAACAGCATCAATTGATAGGCTTCCACATCTCCCCAACTGGAGATCGCTTGCGCATACAAGCTGGCAAGGACCGGCCGCTTGCCGATAGAGCCAACGCCCCATGAATCAATCTTTGGATTCCGACAGACTTTGCTGAGCGGTTGTGGCATACGGGTTATCTGGCGATGACAACGCACGAACTTCGCGTTCGGATATTGCGCATTACCGCGCACCTGTTTGGACAATAAACGCATATTCGCGACGACGATCTAGGCTACTCACAGGTTGTCCTTCAACCATTTCTTACACTCGTCAGAAAACGCCCCGGTGCATGCCCAATTGGTTGGCGTCGCAATCTTTACCACCAGGAGCCGGTCGCCGTTGCTGTAATTTGCATTCCGTAGATATGGCTGAAGTGTATCGCGGATCGCGGCGGCACCAGAATCTGACAAGACAAACCACGTCGAATCCAAGCAGTGCCACCAGCTATTGGTCTGCGCCTTGATGGCCTCTATGAGGTCTTCGTAGTCTTCACCTTCGTGAAGATCGTAGCCGATCATGAAAAGTGACATCGTGACCCTTCTCCGTGTTCGTCGGTTTAGTCTCCGCCTTCTATACAACCGTGTAGCAGACTTCTGTGATTGTCTGTTTGATCGTCTCGACTAGTGCCATCGGCGACCGCCCGCTTAGGCTTCGTCAAGCCGTCGACAGGTCAGGCGCGTTGCCGTTGATGCTTTTGAGCACCCTCGTTCATACAAGTACGCCAGAATCCGCGAGCACGGCCCTCAACGTGCACGATGTCGCTCTCCGAAAAAATTGACCTGCAGCTCAAAGTACACAAGCTCGATGTCCATCTCTGCCGCCTTGTCCTCGATCTCCGGCAGTACGCGGCGTGCTCCGCCGTGAACCAGTAGCGCACGAGGCCGACCGTACTCAGGGAAGGAATTCACGAGATGCTTACGATACCTGGCAATCTGCTGCAACGCAGATAGTGAGGGGGCGTCCTGCTTGCACTCGGCCAAAACCAGGCGCCCGACACGGTCCTGAAGTATCACGTCTGCGCGAGTTCTATCCTTGAACGTAAGTTCGCGCGCCTGGATAGAGGGGTGAGCAATCATTCCTGCTTCAAGCCGCCCAGGGTGAACCGAAATGTAGTCAGAGAGAGCGACTTCCAGCGAGAACGTGCCGGTCAGAGACACCCAATTGTTCTCATCCTTCATGGCATCCGTGATGCCTTTCAGGAAGTTCATTGGTAGCTCGCGAATCGTTCCTGTCTGGTGGCCGTAGCTCCATCGGGCCTGTTCAGGCAGACGCACGACTTTGGAGGGGTCCTCCGGACCTGCGGTGAGATCCCAGCGGACCATAATCCGACGTCCGTTCTCTCCGTAGGGTCTCTCCCGCGTCGGACGAATGATCGGGTCCCATTCCTCGTCCCTGACTGCAATCTCGACGATTTTCCCAATACGCCCGGTTCGCCAACCCGGGAGACTCGCGATAATCCAGTCGTTTCGCCTCATCCGCTGCAATGCTTTGCGCGCAACTGCCCACCCGTGGTCTACCCCCCGGTTGCCGATCAGCTCGTGTCCACCCCCGTCGTCAAGATTCCGGCCGTCAGGAGTTCGCCACTGCGGGGGACGCCAACCGACAGCGCAGCACTGCTCCCGAAACCAGTACTGCCATTGGCCTGGATGTTGACCGATGTGACAGTGAACCCGCCAGAGCCTGGGATCCGTGTCGTTCATGCTCACTCCTATTGCGTCGCTAGCCTATAGCGGCACCCTATCTGTAACCCTCGCAGGGCAAGCTTCGGTCAGCTGTGAATTTGATTATGGCGTCTAGCTGCTCATCGAGGAGCGCCACTGCCCAAGGAGTGACTTAGCGACACCACTGCCGAAGCCGGCGCCGGGTCGGCAATCGCGGATGTCGGCGGGACCCGCAGTGGATGGGAGCACCACGCGACCGGTGATTTTTATCTCGCCCCCCGACCATCACCGTCTCGCCCACTCGCCGAATCAGCATCAGCATGTTGGCTTCTCCTGCTCGCTGGAGCTGGACCCGTGGGGGAGTGGATCTGGCCCATGAAACTCCTGCCCCCTAGCGCGCCCCCTCGCGAGATATCGTTGGATTCTTCTTTCCTGTAACACCTTGTTTTTAATGGTCGGGGCAGGGAGATTCGAACTCCCGACCCTCTGCTCCCAAAGCAGATGCGCTACCAGACTGCGCCATGCCCCGGCCGGCACCGCCCG
>JAJYVK010000444.1 GCA_021792075.1 Actinomycetes bacterium
GGGGTGTTCACGAGCTGCGCCATACAGCAGCGAGTCAGCTTCTAAACGATCGCGTTCCGATGCAGATTGTCTCGCGAATCCTTGGGCACAGTTCCATAACGGTGACCCTTGACGTATATTCACACCTTACCGACCAAGACAGTGAACTTGTCGCCGACTCTATGAACAACCGATACGACAAAGACACTCGACCTGAGAAGTAAATGATATGCCCCGGGAATCTTGGACACTCCTAATCTTGAGAGAATGGAGTTGTCATTATGGGAAAGATAAACAGGTACGCACCAGAAGTTCGTGATCGAGCAATCCGTATGGTCACTGATCATCGGGGTGAGTATCCATCAAAGTGGGCAGCAATTCAGTCAGTGTCGCAGAAATTGGGAATGACGCCGGAGACACTGCGTGCTTGGGTTCGCCGGGCTGAGATTGACAATGGTAAGCGAGATGGCGTTACAACCGCTGAGGCCGAGCGTATCAAGGCACTCGAGAAGGAAGTAAGAGAGCTCCGTAGAGCCAATGAGATACTCAAGGACGCGTCGATTTTCTTCGCGACCGAGCTGAACGGTCAACCCAGGAAGTAGTCCGCTACATCGATTCCAGAAAGTCGATCTGGGGAGTTCAGCCGATCTGCAGGGCATTGCAGTTTGCTCCCTCTACTTATTATGCCGCCAAGGCCCGTCCAGCTTCACCTCGCAGCTTGCGTGACGAAACCATAAAGCAAGAGATCGCCAGGGTATACGAGGAGAACTATTCGGTTTACGGTGCCAGAAAGATCTGGCACCAACTGGGGCGGGAAGGCTTTTGCGTTGCCCGCTGCACGATTGAACGTCTAATGGCTGCACTTGGTATCAAAGGCGCTAGACGGGGACGTGGATTTATAAGAACCACCATCTCAGATGAGCTCGCAATGCGGCCAAAAGACCTAGTTGAACGGGACTTCAGCGCCATCGGGCCAAACCGGCTTTGGGTGGCGGACCTAACCTATGTGAAGACCAAAATGGGATGGGCGTATGTGGCCTTCATCGTGGACGTCTTTGCACGAGCGATCGTGGGTTGGAAGGTCTCTTCTTCGCTCAGAAGCGATCTTGCAACCGATGCCCTTGAGATGGCAATATATGCAAGATCACCAGTCCCAGGAGAACTCACACACCACAGCGACATGGGTGTGCAATATCTCTCCTTCCGCTACAGCGCAAGGCTGGATGAGGCAGGAATCGCTCCCTCGGTCGGTTCCAAGGGGGATTCGTATGATAACGCCCTGGCGGAGACGGTGAACGGTCTGTACAAAACCGAAATGGTTTACCGCCGCGGACCTTTTGAAGGAGTGGATGATCTCGAATGGGCCACACTTCTGTACGTGGACTGGTTCAATAACCGTCGAATCCACGGATCAATTGGAATGATTACACCTGCAGAGTTTGAACGTAACTACTACGCTCAAATAATCCTTGGGAACTAACGGGTTCCCAAGTAATCGAGTCTCTAAGAAACTCGGGGCGATTCAAAATGTACAATTTCCACAACTACCGACCAACTACCGACCAACTACCGACTTGTAATTTATTGGTGTCATTTGTTATACGCCGTGAGCTGCTCCTTGTTCTCAAGATATCAAGAGCAGTGGTTATTCGCTAGTAACTGGGGGTCAAGAGGCCGGAGGTTCAAATCCTCTCAGCCCGACGGATATACTGACAGGTCAGAGGCTATGTAGTGATACCGTGTAGGGTATAAAGCCTTTCAGCGAGACACTTCACAAGACACGCTAGGTTTTTCAACCTTACTTTTTGAGACCCTGAAGATAGCTTCCGATAGTGTCCGTAGCGCCCCGTAAATGCTCCGTCGCAAGGTGGCTGTAGACGTCTGAGGTTATTCGGATCGAGCTGTGACCCAAGAGCTTTGAAACCTGTTCTAGCGGCACCCCGTTAGTTATCAAGAATGTGGCTGCCGAATGTCTCAACTCGTGCAGGTGCCAACCTTCCAACCCTGCTTTGTTTGCCACTGACTTGAATAGTTTGGAGGCGTGGTCGGGGTCGAGATAATGACCCCACACCGTAGCGAACATAGCATCAGGCTCTTTCCATTGGACACCTAAGCCAAGTAGGTTTTCTCGCTCTTTTAGTTGGTTGGCTCTGTGATTGTCTAGGGCATCGCATACGAATTGGGGTAGAGGCAGCGTTCTACGGCTCGTTTCGATCTTGAGATCGCCTAGAAGGACTTTGGAGCCTTCCTTCTTGCGATTCTTGGTGATACTGAGTGTTTTTGCTTTACGGTCATAATCCGGCCATGTAAGGGCCAGAGCCTCTCCTCGCCTCAGCCCCAACGTAAGTAGGACTATCCACAGTGCGCCTAACCTATCGTCTTGGGCGGCTTCCAGAAGTGCTCGAGCTTCAGTCTCGCTTAGGGCTTTTCCCTGGCGCTGTGGCTGTTTGATTTAAGCGGAGAATTTGGCGGGGTTTGAATTGATCAGCCTCCACCGCAAGCCTTGATCTAGAGCCATTGACAAAATAGTTCTAAGCAACTTCACGTATCTCGGAGACAGACCCTCGTCAGTCTTCGCTTTGAGAAACTTGTCGATTATTTCCGGCTGCAACTTGGCCAATGCAATGTTGCCAAGCCCTGCTTTTATGTGCCTGGCTGCATAGCGGTACTGTTCGATGGTGCCGGGTGTGACCTCAGAGACTTTGAACGCTAGCCATGAATCAATTAGATCAGTCACCGTTTTGCTCTTGGCCTTTGGGTCTTCGCCTCTGTCTCTTGTACGCTTGAACTCTGCCAATGCCAAGTTTGCTTCTCGAAGTGACTTGCACATCCTAGTTTTGCTGACAGTCTTGCCGTTGGCTTGCCATCTGAGTATGGCCTTGTACCTATCGTC
>JAJYVK010000445.1 GCA_021792075.1 Actinomycetes bacterium
GATCCCAGCTCTACCCATATATTTCGTGACAATGCTATGCAGTGTCGGCGGCGTGAGTGGTCCGATAGGAGCGCTGTGCCGTAGAAAGACGACATCGGTATCGATTGCGGGACGGCCATACTTCAGGTATTCGATGACAGCTTCACCGACTTCGTTCAGCAATGGCAGAACTAGCGCATCTCCGGTTTTGCGTTGTGAAATGGCTAGCGTATTCGACTCCCAATGGAAATCGCCAAATGTTAATTGGCAGATATCAGAAGCCCGCAACCCTAACCTACTTGCGAGCAGCAGTATGGCATAATCGCGTCGTCCTTTTGGATTACCGCGGTCGACCGCGGCCAACAACCGCTCTATGTCTTCGGGTGGATATGCGGAGGGTACGTGGTCCCGCTTTGGGTCGCGAACCGGAGGCACGAAAACAGAGAGATCTCGGGTCACGTATCCTTGGGAATGAAGATACCGGAGGAAGGTCCGGAAAACGCTAGACGTGCAGTAGAGGGTACCGGCTCGATATTGGTCGGCCGTCGCACACAAGAAATCCGTGATTTCCCGAGCCCCCAGTTCGGCGGGCGTTACAATATTCTCGGCTTTCAGATATATTGCTATGCGCCGTAAATAGATCATGTGTGATTCGATGGTCCGGCTCGTGAGCCCAATTTGCTTTTCGTGCATCAAAAAGGCCTCTATTATGGGCCTCCAAGGCTCGTCAAAGGGCTCTGGCTCATTGCGACGGCGAATGAAGATTCGCTCATGAGCTTGGAAATCGGCGAGTATATCGATCGCTCGGAGACGGTCCTGATCCGCTGGGGACAACACAGGATAAGCCTGCGTCACAACAAAACCGTACTGGTGAGCTAAAAAGGCCATCCCAACATCGCGTGTAAAATAGTCAAGACTCTGTTGCAGAAGATATTCTTTCAGATTGCTCCATGTGCGCTCAATACTTTTTAGCGACAGTTCTGTATATCGAGACCGCAGCAGGGCTTCTCGCGTCGCATCGATTAGCTCGTTAGCAGTGAGAGTTGACTCCATTTCACAAACCTCCCAATCGTGGAAATTGCGCAGTTGCGCTTTTCCAGTCTGGGATATTATGTAAAGCAATTCCAAGGGAAAATGGCCATTGACGCCGACTCTCCGTCTCTACTTCACATAACGGTCAGCTTTCCATAACCGCGACCCATTGGACGCCCAGGTCTCGAATGGACAAGCCGGATACCAAGGACTGCCAGGGCTCTTAGCAGCTGGCGCGAGACAAATGGACTCCCGTTGTCTAAATAGACAGTACCCGGTATCCCCCTTGACAGGATTCCACGCCGTAGCGCTGCCTGGGCTGAAAGAGTGTCTTCAGAGTACGTCCAGCGGTGAGCTGTAACCAATCGGGAGTGATCGTCACAAAAACAAAACAGGATCGCCTTCTTGCCAGCGATTACTGGGCCGTGTAACGCATCTCCCACCCAGAGCTCATTTGGATAGTTGGCCTCGAATCTCCCAAATGCAATGTTCTGGCTTGTCAACTGGGCTCTAGAGAGTCCCAAAGCTTTGAAGTGACGCTGCAGGGTTCGCTCATGAGGTGACCATCCATTTTGAGTTCTGATGATCTGGGCAATATGGGCTGCTGTCCTGAATGGGTCTTCTTTCCTGAGCTCACAAGCTAAAGAAAGCAGATGCTCCGGGGTACGGGGCTCGATATGGCGGGCTGATGGGTGAAGAGCAGCAAAACCGCCTTTTCTATAGCTGCGAATCCAGCGGTCGATGCTTTGGCGCGATACCACTACCGGAACTCCGTCAACACCCATGTGTGCCATAGAGGCCAACTCACGCACAAGCTGCCCCCGCTTTGATTTAGAGAGAGTTTCATCTGCAGCGGAGCGAACTATCCCGTAGCGAAACAGCGCTATATCTTCCGCCCGGTGATATTTTGACTCTTCTGGTGGATCTGTTGCCATATTTTCTCCTTTTTGTCGTAGTCAAAAACAACAAAAGGGATCATTACTGATTATGAAGGTGCTGGAAAGGGTGAGTTGGTGTTGGAAAGAAGCCTTCCTCCGCACATGGCTGACATCTGGGACCATAGGGGCTTAGGGCCAAAGCGGATGCTTAGAGAACGGGCGGCAATCCCAATTGCATTTATGGCGTCTGCGAATAAAGATCCCACCGGAACAATCTCAGACAGTGTGGCATCGAGAGCCAGAGCCCAATTGACAAAGTGTTCGAGCAGTATCTCTGAGTTTTCCCTAAAACGCCTGATCCAGCTTCGCACGGTTGTCTCGGGACGACAGATATCTAGAGCGATCTTTCTGTGTCCGATACCTCCAGCCTTTTGAACTAGAGCCGATCCGATCACCGCTGCCTCATCCACCCGGCGGACTAGCAGGTAATCGGGGAGAAGAACCGAGGTCTTAGAACAATCCCTACAGCGCGATCTTCGTGGACGAACGGCCTTTAGGCCATCTGACATCCGAATGGTTCTCGACCTTGCATGTCCCCATGGCCGAAGCACTCCGTCACAGGATGGACAGCTGAGTTTTCCATCCAACAGTTCAGCTTCACTAACATCGGGATCGCTTGATACAATGAGGGTCACGGTGCCTCTGGCATCTTTGGGGGACCCTCTCGTAATCTGCTAAGAATTAGGCGGGAGGGTCCTGCTCTATTCGGACCTCCCCAGCTTGCCCCAACAGACTGCGACAACGCAACTACGCGGTCGCCTCCACGCCATCCTCAGCTCCAGTGACGCTCTACACCCCTACAGCAATCAACGAAAGCGTCGCCCTACAAGGGCCCGCATCCCCGACCCAACAGGAGCCACCCGGTGCCGGGTGGCTTGTCTGTTTAAGGTGCAGCAGGTGTTGTGGC
>JAJYVK010000446.1 GCA_021792075.1 Actinomycetes bacterium
GTATCATAGCTTGCCCGTACGGAGCACGGTACCTGCTCGAGGAAAAGCGCACTTACTTTCCCGGCTATACCACCCCGTTTGAAGAACAAGGGTACAAACGATTTCAGGTGGGAACAGTCTCCAAATGTGACTTTTGCGCGCACCGGATCGATGACGGAAGACGTATGGGACTTGTTCCAGGAGTTGACCGCGAAGCAACACCAGCGTGTGTTATTAATTGCTGGGCAAAGGCACGCATATTTGGTGATCTGAATGACCCTAATTCAGAGGTCAGTCGTTTAGTTCAAACAGGTCAAGCTGTGCAGCTCAAGTCTGAAACAAGCTTGGATCCACGCGTCTTTTACTTAGCACCTGGTAGGACGGCCATCCAAAATGCTCTGCGTATGAACAGCTCCAAGTCAGCTGAACTGGAAGGAGTGGAGTAGGTTGATGTCTGGAACTAGAAGTATCGTCCCAGTGAGACAAGAGATGTGGGGGTGGAAGATTGCTGCCTATCTTTTCGGAGCTGGAATGGGTGCCGGAGTATATGCAGCCAGCTGTACTGAAAAGTTGGTTAGCAGCCTTGCTGGTACGACCATTGCAGAACAAGGCATGTGGCTCGGTGCTATCGTCGCCGTTGCCTCCCCAGGCTTTCTGATTTGGGAACTAGGAAAGCCAAAACGATTTCTTTATGTATTCAGAAGACCACAGCGGTCATGGCTCTCCAGGGGTGCTATCATCCTCGTGACATTCGGTGTCCTTGCAGCAATCACCTTACTTACTGGGGCTCCTAAACCTTTAGTTGAAGTTAGCCTCTTAGTTGCCTTGATTGTCGCTACTTACACTGGAATCCTACTGGGCACGATGTTAGCCAGACCAGTATGGAATAACTCCGTGCTACCAGGAATATTCTTGGTGTCCGGCCTCTCTACCGGCATAGCATTTCTGGATTTGTGGAGGCTAATGTTGGCTCCGATCACTGGGAATTCTGCCCTTGTGGACACGGCCACCGACAAGCTGTTAGCAACCCATATGGCTCTGCTCTTAATTGAATTAGTCCTTGTTTATTTTTTGCTTTATATTGCCCACAGCCGCGCACCTAAAGCTGTTGAAATGATTGTTAAAGGCACTCTCTCGACTGGTTTTTGGTCAGTCATTATTGGAATCGGACTGATAGTTCCAATTGTACTTTTAGCTATAGCCAGTTCTGCCTCTGGGGGCTTGGACAGAGTCTTGACAGAAATTAGTGATGTCGGAGTTATTTTAGGTGGCTATTGGCTTCGCCGGGTAGTTCTCTATGCCGGAGCCCGTGGCTCAGTACAGGTGGGGTTAGTTCCTTTTGTAAATCGTCCAGGGATCTAAAGAGTATGAAGCTACTAGAGGGGCCATTGAGCAAATTGGTCAGTTGTATTGAGATGACACCAGGAAGCTGTCTGGGACTCGTGTATTGCCTACCACGTTATGAAAACAAGGAGTCGAAATGGCAATCAAGCTAAATAGAAGGGCTGAAGCGTCAACCGAACGACGACATACACACGTCACAGATGGGGTAACTGCAAAAGGTGGAGAGGCGCAGTGGTTAGCCTCCGCCTGCGGCCTATGTTACGCTCAATGTTCGATCTTAGCAAAGGTCAAAGATGGGGTGATTGTCAAAATCGAGGGCAACCCAGACAGCCCGATCGGCTCGGGAAGGCTTTGCCCAAAAGGCGTTGCGGGAATAATGACGCATTACGATCCGAACCGAGTCAATACCCCTTTGATGCGTACCAATCCAGTGAAGGGTCTTGGTGTGGATCCCAAGTGGAAAACAATTTCATGGGAGGAAGCTAACGAGATAATCCTAGGCAAGCTGAGGGTAATTCAAAAAGACGATCCACGAAAGCTGGTCCTTCTAAGAACGACAACGATAAGCACAACTCGGGAGGGTCGCATCTGGACTGGGGCATTCGGTTCCCCCAATGCTTGGGATGCAGGCGGTGGCGTACATTGTGGCAACGGCGCGCACCTAATTGGCGGGCTGTTTCACGCCTCTTGGTCAATTGTTCCAGACTTTCCACGCTGTAGCTATGCTATTTATTTTGGAGCCTCGAAAGGACACAGTGCGGGGCACTCATCCAACTCGAATGCTCAGCTTGCTGCTGACGCACGTGCTCGTGGAATGCGGATTGCTGTCGTCGATCCCATGTGCAACTTCTCAGCCAGCAAAGCGGCGGAATGGGTTCCAATTCGCCCTGGCACAGACGCTGCATTGGCGTTGGGAATTGCAAACGTCATCCTCAACGAGTTGGGGACATGGGATGACGATTATGTCAAATATAAGACAAATGGTGGATATCTAATTGGGGAAGACGGACACTACGTAAGAGACTCTGTCACCGGAAAGCCCTATGTGTGGGATCAAGTTGATGGTATTGCTAGAACCTACGATGACAAAGAACTCAAAGACGTTGCACTCTTGGGTAGCTATCTTATTAACGGCATCCAGAGCCAGCCTGGATTTCAGCTACTAAAAGAGCACGTACGTAGATATTCGCCACAAGTCGTGGAGTACATCACCACAGTACCGATCAATACGGTCCGGCGAATTGCAAAGGAATTTGTAGATGCAGCCACCATCGGTGCAACGATCGAGATAGATGGTGAAAAGTTACCCATGCGCCCAGCCTCGGCGATCTACTTTAGGGGTGCACAAGGGCATAAGAATAGTGTTTGGAACTGTCTAGCAATAGAGCTGCTAAATCAAATCGTTGGATCGGCCGATGTGCCGGGGGGAACACTTGGCTTCAATCCATCTATGACTGGATTCCCTGGTTCTGGAGTGCCGTCCTACAAACCTCGTGAGGGACTTGATGGACTGTTAGAAGTGGGGCTATGGCT
>JAJYVK010000447.1 GCA_021792075.1 Actinomycetes bacterium
CCACGCGCGTTCCACTGGTCCATACTCGATGATCACCCAGCAGCCCCTGGGAGGTAAGGCGCAGTTCGGTGGCCAGAGGTTTGGAGAGATGGAGGTCTGGGCCCTCGAGGCCTATGGGGCCGCTTACGCGCTCCAAGAGCTCTTGACCATAAAGTCGGATGATGTGTTGGGGCGTGTGAAAGTCTACGAAGCAATTGTAAAAGGTGAGAATATACCGGAGCCGGGAATTCCAGAGAGCTTCAAAGTCCTCATCAAGGAGATGCAGTCTCTATGCCTCAATGTAGAGGTGCTCTCCGATTCAGGTGAGGAGATCCAGATCAAAGAGCTGGACGAGGACATATTCAGAACTGCCGAAGAGCTGGGAATCGATATCTCCAGACCTGAGCGCGGATCAGAAGAAGAGGATCTGAGGCGCGTCAGAGGAGAGGGGAGTCTTTAGTGCTAGACGTAAACAACTTCGACCAACTTCGGATCGGACTTGCCACGGCAGAGTCGATCCGGTACTGGTCACACGGTGAAGTCAAAAAGCCGGAAACCATAAACTACAGAACTCTGCGGCCGGAAAAAGATGGGCTTTTCTGCGAGAAGATCTTTGGCCCTACCCGTGACTGGGAATGCTACTGCGGAAAGTACAAAAGAGTCAGGTTCAAAGGGATCATCTGTGAAAGGTGCGGCGTAGAAGTCACCCGCTCCAAAGTGCGCCGTGAAAGGATGGGCCACATCGAGCTGGCTGCGCCAGTGGTACACATCTGGTATCTTCGTGGCACCCGGTCTTGGCTTGCATACCTTTTGATGGGCACCACGGTCAAGGAGGAACTCAAGGCGAAGCAGCTGGAGAAGGTCATCTACTTTGCTGCCAACCTAGTCACTTGGGTTGACGAAGAGAAACGCCACGACGACCTGCCTTCAGTTGAGGCTGAACTCTTGGAGGAGATCTCCGAGATCAACTCTGCTCGCGACTTGGAGCTCGACCGCAGATTCAAAGAGCTGGAGGAGGAGCTGGCTCAGCTCGAGGCGGGCGGCTCGAAGGAGTCTGAGATCAGGGCTCGCCAGAGGGCTGTGGAAAAAGAGATCGCGTCGGTTCGAGAGCGCTTCGCCTACGAGGCCGATATGGCCCAGCGCGCGTTTGACGAGTTCAAGGAGCTGCACTCTCGCAAGATAATCGAGGACGAGATCCTCTGGAGAGAGCTGCGTGACCGCTACGGCGACTACTTCGAAGGCGGCATGGGAGCCGAAGCGATCGGCAAGCTGATCGACCGGCTGGATCTCGACGAAGAGGAGCGCAAGCTCCGCGAGGCTATCGAACCGATGGACGGTCGCCGGCCCCTTTCCACCCAACGCCGGCAAAAAGCCATAAAGCGCCTCAAGATTGTGACCGCTTTCAACGCTCGACACGTCGACGGCACAAGGATGAACGATCCAAGGGCGATGATCCTGGACGCTGTTCCAGTTATTCCGCCGGATCTTCGTCCGATGGTTCAGCTTGACGGTGGCAGGTTCGCCACCTCGGACCTCAACGATCTATACCGCAGGGTCATCAACCGGAACAATCGTCTCAAGCGTCTTTTGGACCTTGGAGCGCCGGAGATCATCGTCAACAACGAGAAGCGGATGCTCCAAGAAGCGGTGGATGCTCTCTTCGACAACGGACGTAGGGGAAGGCCGGTCACCGGGCCTGGCAATCGGCCTCTCAAAAGCCTGTCCGACATGCTCAAAGGCAAGCAGGGGCGTTTCCGTCAGAACCTTTTGGGGAAGCGCGTTGACTACTCGGGGCGTTCCGTCATAGTCGTAGGTCCGACCCTGAAGCTGCACCAGTGCGGCCTTCCCAAGCAGATGGCTCTGGAGCTGTTCAAGCCCTTCGTAATGAAAAAGCTCGTAGATCTGGAGTATGCCCAGAACATCAAGAGCGCCAAGCGAATGGTCGAGAGAAGGCGCCCCCAGGTTTGGGATGTCCTTGAAGACGTCATCAAGGAGCACCCTGTCCTTTTGAATAGGGCTCCAACTCTTCACAGACTTGGAATTCAGGCCTTCGAGCCGGTCCTGGTGGAGGGAAAGGCGATTCAGATACACCCTCTGGTCTGTACGGCGTTCAATGCTGACTTCGACGGCGACCAGATGGCCGTTCACCTTCCGCTCTCCACCGAGGCACAGGCTGAGGCCAGGATACTGATGCTGTCCGCCAACAATATACTTTCACCGGCCACCGGGCGTCCGATAACGGTCCCCACCCAGGACATGGTCTTCGGCATCTATTACCTGACCATGACGGTGGACGGGGCCAAGGGCGAAGGCAACGTGTACCGTCAGCTCTACGAGGTGGAGATGGCGTACGAGTCTGGGGACCTTGATCTGCACGCCAAGGTCAAGATTCACCGCCCGGTTGTAGACGAGGCTGGTGAGACAGTCAGCGAAGAGCTAGAGACGACACCAGGCCGCCTGATCTTCAATACCGCGCTACCTGAGGGCTTCCGCTATGTGAATGCCCTCATCGGCAAGCGTTATACGACTATCGGATCGATCGTCGAAGAGATAGCCAACAATTATCCCAAGATTCAGGTTGCCCAGGCACTGGACAAGATCAAGGAGCTGGGCTTCAGGTACGCGTCTCAGTCCGGGCTCACCATATCGATCGACGATGTGAGGACGCCGGTCGAGAAGGCGCAGATCTTGGATCGTTACGAGAAGGAAGCTGAAAAGGCCGAGATCCAGTTCAAGCGTGGGATCATCACTGATGATGAGCGCCGCCAGAAGGAGATCGAGATCTGGACAAGCGCGAACTCCGATATCGGCAAGGCAATGGAGTCGATGCTCTCCGCAATCACTTTCAACCCGCTCGACATGATGGTCGACTC
>JAJYVK010000448.1 GCA_021792075.1 Actinomycetes bacterium
GTTGGAAAAGACCAGCCATGGAAGATTTGGCTTACCGTCGATCAGGTAATTCAACTCAATGGCTCCAATTTTCGATCTCAAATCGATACTCCTGCCTGTCCAATGCACATCTCTTCGTGCTGCTTGGCTCGCATGAAAGCAGCATCGCGCTAACTGAATTATCGTGGCAGCTTCTGTATCTGCAACTAGGCGGCGCCGGAAATAAAAAGGTACGGCTATCCGGTGGAGTTTTGGTGTCGTCTAAAAAGACCAGGCTAGATCCATCGCACCTGGAGTGCTAACGAGGCTCGTGGACTGCACCGATGATGGTCCGTCTTTGCAGATATCAACAAGCTCAAGGACCGCCGCACCCCCTTTTGGCAACTTCGACCTGCAACAACAACGATCAACTAAACTCTTGCATATCACTCACGATGTTTTCAATTGCTCAAACAATATCACCATTTGCGCCATTTGGGGCCGAGATCTGGCAAACGAGGAGGCGAATCTCTAGCACACGGCGTTGCTGAAGGAATCAGCTGAGATGCGCTTGAATGAACGAGCTCATCATGGAGTCGTAACGTTTTGGATTGAAGTTCCACGACTCGAGGTGTCCTGCGCCGGGAGTCGTCACATAGGTGACGAGGTTCGGCAGGTCATGAGCCAATGCGCTCGAGCTTGCGGAAGGGACAGTCTGGTCGGCCAGGCCCTGGAAGAGAAGAATTGGAGTATGGAGTCTCTTCACCTCGTTGAGGTAGTTCAGCCTGCTCCAGGCTACACCGTATCTCCAGGAGGAGATCGATTTCGCGACATCGGTTAGGCTCTGGGGCACGGCGACACCGACCAATGGCAGGCTCATCTCGGATGCATCGAAATTGACAGTTGCCGAAAAGTCCTCCATTGGAGCGTCTAGTACCACAGCGCTGACCTTGTCGGCTAGCTTTGATTGCAGCAGGAAATTGGTGACTATCCCGCCTCCCATGCTGTATCCCAGCAGCACTACATGTTGAGCACCGTGTGACAGAGCGTAGCCCACGGCAGCTTGCAGGTCCTGCCATTCCGTGAGGCCATATCGCAGCATGTCCGACTTTGACTGAGGAGCACCAGGGTCATTTCGATAGCTGATCATGAGGGTGGGAAGGCCCATGCTGTGAAGGGTCGGAACTGCTTTCATCCCGTCCAAAAGTGTCATTGCATTTCCGTGTACCGTTATCGCCCAGGTGCTGCTCGTACCCGGAATATACCAGAACGGATAGTTGCCAAGGGGCCCTCTGTAGTAGCCGTTCTGGTAGTTGATGCCAAACGCGGTTTTTGGGTTGTTCGGGAACGCCTCGGAGTCGATTGCAACTTTTTGCCCCGGTTTCGGTTCAATACCTGTCATGAGGTTGAATGCCCTCTTCACACTCTTGGAGGTGAGGTCCTCTATGGTTGTGATCTGCCCATATCCGGTTGGCCATTCAAGTCCCCAGGTGCCTTTGGAGGTTGCTTCATACTGAGTCGATGACGAGACATCAAGCACGATCGAGCTGGAGGTAATGGATTTTACAGAAAGGTCGTAGTTCGGTTTGAGCGATCGCCTCGCTGCCCCGGAGAGACCCAAAGTGTACAGCTTGTTAGAGAAGTACCAGCCCCCGCCTCCGTAGAAGAGAACTACAAGCGCCACGAGCACAATAAGGGCCCATTTCGTAGCCTTTAATGCCGGGCGCTTCCGCAGATTGCCGTGCCCGATTTTTTCGGCCGCCGTTGCCGTTGACATCTTGGATTACGTCCCCCTTATTCTCATTAGCGGCCAATTGTAGTCGTCACTCGGCTGGGGTGTAGCCGTCCCCGGCATCGACTGTGTGTCGGGGTTATTCACTCGTCTCGTTGAGTGGGGGAGTTCGCGAAGGATTGAGGAGTCTTATGTCTCCCGGGAGTGCATCAGCTATTCGAGTTCAGCGGGCGCGACGAAACTCGTTTTCGATATTGCTGGATCCGAGAGATCCCATGAATCGTTCTCAAGCTCCACGATCGTAAGGGCGGAGGTCGGGTACTTCATGGCAATTCGCTGTCTCAGCTGACCAGGTAGCGTCATCTGAAGAGCAAGGCCTTGAATTCCTGGGTTGTGGCCTATTATCAGCACGGAGTGGATCTGGCTTGGGACCTTTCGCAGCTGTTCCAATAGCGATGAAGGATCGAAGGTGTAGAGGGAGTCTTTTATAAGGATCTTTGTCTCCTTTTTGAGCGCCGTCCGGATGAGTTCAAGGGTTTGAGTCGTTCTCTTTGCGGACGAGCAAAGCACAAGTTCGATGTGAGGTTTCGTTCGCTTTAGGTATGAGGCGATCTTGTCGGCATCGCGCAAACCTCTGGACGAGAGCGGTCGCTCAAAATCTTCTAGGGTCGGATCGCTCCAGAGGGATTTCGCGTGTCGCAACAGATAAAGGTGGCGCACTTGTTTTGCAGAATCAGCGATGAGTCCGATATTAGCAGAGCGATTTCCCTTTGTCACCGAGGTGATGTGGTGCTGATCAAGCAAGAATCTGAGGCAAAGATGCCAAATGGAACGGTAGCTTTCGTGGTTGGCCCGGTCATACAGCGTTTAGAAGTCCCGTTTGCCGGTGTCGCGCAGCCACTTCTGTTCCAGCTCTCCCATGGGGGTGGCGGGAGGTCCCTGGATGAACGTCCAGATCTCCTCTGCGATCTTGCGCCAGTTTGCCTTGGCACCCAAGCGGGCGAGCAGGGCGTATAGACCGAGGTTGATCCTTTGAATGATGACGAAATACTCAGGGACGTCTATGTATTTCGATATTCTCGAGGAGACGTCAAAGGTGTGTCTGAAGATCGCCGATGCAAACTCGGACGAAAGCTCCACCTCCTCTTCTGA
>JAJYVK010000449.1 GCA_021792075.1 Actinomycetes bacterium
TGTCCCAACGTAAGATTGAGACCCTACGAACCGTTGCCCAGCGCTTCGCTGACGGAAGGTGGAAGGAGGAGGAGTTCAAAACACTATCAGATCAAGAGATCGAAAAACTATTGACCACGGTCTCTGGAATAGGTCCGTGGACGGTACATGGCTTCCTCATTATTGCACTTGGAAGGGAAGACGTCGTCCTAGCCGGGGATCTAGCCATACGCAAGGCTATTCGAAAGATCTACGAGATGGACCACCTGCCGAGCGAAGCCGAGGTTCTGCAGCTGGCCGAGCGCTGGCGACCATGGCGCAGTCTGGCTACTGGATACCTGTTTCAATTCGCATATGGCAGCCAATGAGACTCGTTTGTGCTCACGGATACAGCTGCCATGCTTTTCAAGATTCAAAGATCTTGAAAATGAAGGCCAGATTTTCCCAGTCTCTAAAGCATGAGACGCTGCCGGGCCGCGCTGGCTCCGAAACAAGGTACGCTCTGCCAAAGGCGTGGACAAACCTCGTCGATACGTAGCGCAAAAAGAAGTCTGAGCCGAGCCATATCCTCTCAAATCTGGCTCATCTTCCGGCAGCGTTCTAATGACAAAGCAGCCAATGCCAGCTCTCCTGTTGCAGCCTTGGCAATGAACCTCCGTTTCACGTCACAGATATGCTCACAGCGTGAAAGTATCACAGCCGAGCGACGCCGCAGGCGAAATCCGCCCACCTCGAGCACGGCGGCCCGATAAAACGTCAACCGCCTGAGAAAGTAACGCCAAGCCGCTGATTTTTCGGTATCCCCTTGAGGGAGAAAGGGAGGTCAACAAGCGGTGCCAAGAACGCTTCGCGTCTCCTTTGCAATCTCGATATCTTCTCTAGAGAAAACCACAAGAGTAGCGATCTGGCTGCTGCCGGCACTTATGATCCGGTCGCCCTCTCCATTGCGATTGGCCTCCTCATCCAAAACGACCCCTAAAAAGCGGAGCCCATCCGCAGCCAATTTGCGCACCTCGGATGAATGCTCGCCCACACCCCCAGTGAAAACCAGCAGGTCTGCACCGTTCATTGCTGCCGCCATTGAAGCAATCCCCGCTCTCAGCCGATGGACATAAACTCCGAGCGCAACTTCGGCATCGAAATCCCCGGCACGCCATCGAAGCAGTATCTCCCTCATGTCGCTAGTACCGGCAAGCCCCATCAGGCCAGAACGATGTTCGAAGGCTTCGGCCAACTCGTCGGCTTTAATTCCAACGTGCTCTTCCAACCAGAGCACGAGCCCTGGGTCGAGGCTGCCGGTGCGAGTAGCCATCACCAGCCCTTCGAGGGGGGTGAATCCCATTGTCGTGTCCACCGAGCGGCCGGCATGCACCGCGGCCAAAGACGCGCCCGCTCCGAGATGGCAGGTAATGACTTTAGATAAGTTTTCCTTTGCGCCCACCAATTCGACAGCGCGCTTCGATGAGTACAGGTGCGAGAGGCCGTGAAAGCCATATCGCCTAATCCCAAATCGCGTCCTCCACTCCTCCGGTATGGCATAAGTCGTCGCCGCCAACGGCATCTCGGCATGAAACGCGGTGTCAAAACAGGCGACTGCAGGAACTTTTTGCATTTGTCTGGAGACCGCATCCAGAGCGATGAGCGAGGCTGGCTGATGCAGGGGAGCCAAGTCCACGAAAGAACGAAGCCGGTCCACAACAGAGGAGTCGATCTTCACCGGCCCGGTGAACTCGGTCGAACCGTGGACTATTCGGTGTCCTACGGCATCCACATCCCCGAGGCCTGCCAACGCCTGCTTGATCGTAGATTCGTCGGTCCCCGAACCAATGGCAGGAAGGTCAACCGATGCCACGAGATCGTTCCGACTATCGATAACCCGCAGCTTAAGACTGCTGGATCCTGCGTTGACCACAAGAACCCTCATCACGCTCCAATCAAAATGGCCACACCCAGTCCCGCACATCAGGAGGATCTTCGCCGTGGTCACGGGTGTACTGACGAGATCTGATGCGTCGGTCGCTGATTGCTTGGCGCACATGGCCGGCACGCGATGCAAGGCCCGGCACACGATCGATCACATCCATTACTAAATGGAAGCGATCAATATCGTTCATCATCACCATATCAAATGGAGTTGTGGTTGTGCCCTCCTCTTTGTATCCACGCACATGTATGTTGTCGTGGTTGTGGCGTCGATAGGTCAGGCGATGAATCAGCGAGGGATAGCCGTGATAGGCAAAGATCACAGGCTTGTCTGCAGTGAACATGGCGTCGAATTCTGCATCCGATATTCCATGCGGATGCTCGCTGGGCGGCTGAAGCCTCATGAGATCAACCACATTTACAACGCGAACCCCAAGCCATGGCATTTCCTCCCGAACTATCGAGACTGCAGCCAGCGTTTCAAGCGTCGGCACGTCTCCGCAACAGGCCATTACTACATCCGGTTCGCCGGTCAAGTCATTGCTTGCCCATTCGAAGATGCCCACTCCCCTGTCGCAATGAACGACAGCTTCATCGATGCTCATCCAGGTGAGTTCCGGCTGCTTTCCCGCAACGATGACGTTCACATAGTTTTGCGACCTCAAACAGTGATCCATGACAGCGAGCAAGCTGTTGGCATCCGGCGGGAGATAAACCCGCACCACCTCCGCCTTCTTATTCACAACGTGATCGATGAAGCCGGGATCCTGATGGGAGAATCCGTTGTGATCTTGGCGCCATACGTGCGAGGAAAGAAGGTAGTTGAGCGATGCGATGGGCCGTCGCCACGGAATCTCGCCTGTCTCCTTCAGCCATTTCGCATGCTGGTTGAACATGGAATCTACAATATGGACAAATGCCTCATAGGAATTGAATAGCC
>JAJYVK010000450.1 GCA_021792075.1 Actinomycetes bacterium
TCTGTTTGAGGCATTGCTAGAGGTTTTTAAACCCAACAAAATTCCTACGAAGCAGAAACTTTCAGGCCCCGACTTTATGCTACTATCGGGACTGACGAGCTTTGCTGATTGGATCGGCTCTAATGAAGATTGGTTCAGCTTCGGGAATCCAAAGGACTGCGACGATATTCAGGATTGGTTTCAAGCACGCAGAATCAGAGCCGAGCAAGCTTTGGATGCTATCAGATGGAAACATCGAACCCCACTTGCCCCAGAGCCGAAATCCTTCGAGCAGGTGTTTCGTCTTTCTCCGCGCCCATTACAACAAGCGGTTACCGATGCTCTTACGGATTTACAAGGTCCCGCCATCCTCCTAGTGGAAGCACCAATGGGCGAGGGAAAAACCGAGGCAGCACTCTTTTCACATTTGGAATTGCAACGGCGTTTTGGGCATCGCGGCTTGTACATAGCCCTGCCAACTAAGGCCACCGGTAATGCCATGTTTGAGCGAACTATTAAATTCTTGCATAGTCAAGGAATGAATCGAACGCTCGACCTGCAACTCGTGCATGGAGGATCGCTACTCAACGACGCCTTTCAAAACGTGAAAGTGTCCGGCATTTACGATATCGCAGCTGGAGGAGATGTCCGTGCTAGTGAGTGGTTCACGAATAAAAAGCGGGCCTTGCTTTCGGAGTACGGTGTGGGTACCGTGGATCAGGCCCTGCTGCCCATCCTGCCGGTGCGACACCATTTCGTGCGCCTATGGGGTCTTGCGAATCGTGTTGTTGTGTTTGACGAGATTCATGCTTACGATGCGTATACCGGCACGCTTCTGATCCACTTATTGCGCTGGCTATTGGCGATGGGTTCGTCGGTGGTGCTGCTCTCTGCAACACTTCCACCATCTATCCGCCGCGAGCTGGCAAAAGTGATCAATGACAGATTGCCAGAACACGAGCCGGAGTACCCACGTCTTTCCGTCTTCTCTCCAGAAGCGAAGACACGCCAGATACATTTCGAAGCCGATTCTGCACGTCGGAGGGTTGTGCGTCTGCAGGCTATCCCGCCTGATTTATTGGATATGCGAGTTGCCCTGGAGTCGCAACTTGTAAATGGAGGAATGGGTCTCGCGCTTGTGAATACCGTGCAACGAGCCCAAGACCTGTATCGTCTGTTTCCTGAGGGTGAATTCTTGGCACGAGACGGCCAACGTGTCGGTAAACGGCTGTCGGGCGGAACAGAGATATACCTTTTCCACGCCCGTTTTCCTGCGGACCGGCGGCAGAAACGCGAGGAACAGGTGTTAGAGACTTTTGGTGAAGGTGGTAACAGGGGAGGTCGGAAGATTCTGATCGCCACCCAGGTCGCCGAGCAGAGTCTAGACCTAGATTTTGACGTAGTCGCAACCGATCTTGCCCCTATCGACCTCGTTCTCCAACGGGCCGGCCGCCTATGGCGGCACGCCCAAAAATCCCGGCCGGTTTCCGAACCGACGCTTGTGGTGTCTGGGCTTGCGGATGATGAACCACCCGCATTCGGGAAACCTCTTTGGTGGGGCAAAGTATACCGCGAGGACATTCTCTTGCGCACTTGGTGTCTGTTACATACAAGGGAAGTTGTGACTCTTCCAAATGAAATCGACTCATTGGTGCAGGAAGTGTATGAGGACCGAGTAGCCATACCCGAGTTTCTGGAAGAACGGATGAATACAGCGATTTGCGTTGAGGGAAAGGTTTTCGCCAACCAGCAACAAGCAAATCTGGCTGTTATCGGACTGCCTGATGATTTCTCTTGGAACGACCCTGCTAGAATTGTTTTTTATGATGAAGACGAGCCCAACGTGCATCCCACCCTCGTAGCCCAAACCCGGCTTGGAGAAGATTCAGTTATCTCTGTCCCGTTATGGCCGGAAGACACGTTTGACCCCAATGCAGCGCCGGACTTCGTGCAAGCTAAGCAATGGTACCTGCGTGCCATGAACCTATCGCGTAAAGGAGTAGTCAAAAAACTCAAAGCAGGCAGTGTACCGGAATGCTGGAAGAAATCACCGCTTCTGCGCAACTGTTTCCCGTTGATACTCGATGCAGACAGCCGCTGGACGGAAGATGTTACCGTGCAATTGAATGACGACTTGGGACTGGTGTACGCATCAAGGGAGACCGAATGAGCAGCCGATATAACCTGATCGACGAAAAATGGATACCCGTCCAATTATTGAACGGAAACCGCCTCGAATTGGGTATCCATGACACGCTGTTGCGATCTAATGAGATAGCCGCCATCGAAGATCCATCTCCGCTCGTGGTGGCAGCCCTGCACCGTTTTCTGCTGGCAGTTTTGTATCGTGCCTTGGAAGGACCGTCCGATATTGAACAGGCCAAGGTATTTTTCAAGGAAGGGATGCCAAGCGGAAAAATCACGAGTTATTTGGAAAAGTGGCGAGATAGGTTCTGGTTATTTGACAAGAAACACCCATTTGGACAGAACCCGCACGTTCCGGAAGATAAGATCGAGCCTTGGACAAAGCTGACAGCCGAATACAACGCGACAACGAACAAAGTGCTCTTCGATCATACCGACACGAAGAATTCCGGGGCAAGGAAGCCCAACGAATGTGCACGCTGGCTGCTGTCCACTATGAGTTTTTCGATTTCCGGCGGCAGAGGCTACTACCCATCGCCATCACCGAACGCGATGATGTGTATTCCGATTGGACGAAATTTCCACGAAACACTTTGTTACAACCTTGTTCCTTACCCTAATCGGGACGTGATGCGTGGAGACTCTGCGTTATGGGAGCGCGGGCCGAAAAAGCTTCCTCTGGAAAAGTCGAAGCAAAAACAAAAAGCATCGGG
>JAJYVK010000451.1 GCA_021792075.1 Actinomycetes bacterium
GTCCCAAACAGCTTGTACAGGCCCCAAAGGGCGAGTTGAAAGAGAAGTTTCTCGGCTCAAGTTCATCGAAGGAGATGCCACAGCGCGCACAGGCCAGATGCTCGGAAAAGCTAATGATCTCCTCCTTCTCCTGGGCTCCGTCCTGATGCAGGAGAATCTCCACCAAACCCTCGGCGATGCCAAGCGCTGCTTCCACAGAGTCAGTCAGACGCCTTTCAATACCCTCCCGTCTGATCAACCTGTCAATGACGACCTCAATGGTGTGAGTCTCGTATCGTCCGAGGTCGATGCTCGCCCTCTCGGATAGTTCGTAGCTGACCCCATCAATGCGAACTCTGGCATAGCCCCTTTTGGAGAGATCATCCAAAAGACTCTGGTACTCCCCCTTTCGCCCCCGAACCACCGGAGCGAGCACACTGAAGCGGGTTCCTTCGGGCAGCTCCATAACCATATCCACGATCTGCGAAGGGCTCTGCCTCGAAACCGGATCACCACAGTTTGGGCAATGCGGCTGGCCAATCCTGGCATATAGAAGCCGCAGGTAGTCATAGATCTCGGTAATAGTCCCAACCGTAGAGCGAGGATTATGAGAGGACGACTTCTGATCAATCGAGATAGCCGGAGAAAGCCCCTCGATGAAGTCGACATCCGGCTTTTCCATCTGACCTAAAAACTGTCGAGCATATGCCGAAAGGGACTCGACATATCGCCTTTGCCCTTCGGCAAAGATGGTATCAAATGCAAGGGAGGACTTGCCCGAGCCCGACAAACCCGTGATAACCACAAAGCTGTTTCTTGGCATCTCAACAGAGATGTCCTTGAGATTATGCTCCCTGGCGCCCTTTACCCTCAGCCTGTCTGACACAATACATTAAGGCTACCCGCGATTGCCAAGACATACTCTACCGCTACGCCGACATCCAGATTTATTCGAACAGGACACCTGGATTCAAGATCATCGAAGGATCCAAAGCCTCCTTCAAGCTCTTCATCGACTCGATATCTGAGTCAGATCTCGTCAGTGTTAGATCGTGAACCTTCGCCCTTCCAATCCCATGTTCTGCGGAAATGGAGCCTCCATAGGAAGCGACGCCTGCATAGATCTCGTGATCAATTTCGTCATCACGCTCATCCACATTCAGCAGATTCACATGGATGTTCCCATCCCCCAAATGTCCGAAAAGGACAACCTTCACCTCCGGATGCTCTCCTGCTACCAGGCCATTCACATAACCAACGAAAGCCGGAATCGCTCTAATCGGCAAAGAAATGTCAAGCTTTCGGGGAATCCCCGCATGGTTGATCGCCACAGTGTGCCGCTCTCGCCAGTACCAGAGGCGGTCTGCACGGGAATCGTTCGCCAAAGCGGCATCGACAACCTCGTCATGCGCGTCCAAGAACTCTGCAAGCTCCTCGACCTCGATGAAAGGCCCACTCAGCTCCACAAGGAGAGCAAAGGCTTCGATGGCAGGAAAAGGCCACCGTTCTCCTCCAAAGAGCTGAACCAGCTCAATACCGTTTCTGCTCATAAGCTCGATGGCGTTCAGTTGGCTGAACCTCCGCTTCGCATCAGCCATGATTCGCAAAGCGCCACCAATGGTGTCCACCGATATCAGTGCCACAGACCTGTGAGCGGGCATGGTAATCAATTTGAAGACCACGTTTGTAATCACGCCAAGCGTTCCCTCCGAACCACACAGGACCGACGGCCAATCGTAACCGCTATTGTCTTTCAGCAGTCCTTCCATCCTTGTAATCAAACGTCCATTCCCGAGCACCGCTTCGATACCCAACAGCTGCTGGCGTGTGCCTCCATATCGGATGAGATGAATTCCCCCCGCGTTGGTAGCAACCATGCCGCCCATGGTCGCGCTGTCTCTTGAGGCAAGGTCCACGGCAAATCTCAGCCCAGCCTCCCCCGCCTTGAGGTTCAGTTCGCTTAGCGTGACGCCTGCACCGACCTTTGCAATTTGGAGTTCTGGGTCGATATCGATCCCTTTGAGGAGCTCTGTGGAAAGTACAATCCCTCTCGCCGTCGGGGTTGCGCCGCCGACAAGACCCGTGTTGCCACCTTGTGTGGTAATCGGGGTGTGAAATTCGCGTGCGATCTCGAGCGCCTTCTGGACCTGCCACGAGTTCACCGGCCTAAGCACACAAAGAGCTTCGCCCTTGAACCGACCGGTCCAGTCAGTCAGATAGCGCGAAGTAATCTCTGGATCAGTTATAACCGACCTAGAACCAAAGCTTTGTTCGAGAGCCGCGACGACCCCAGCCAAACGTCTCTCCATTCCGACATGAGGATACGGAAGCAACAACCCTAACTCTAACCGCCCCACAATGATCCATTCTGCGCCAGCAGAGATTTTCATTTCAGATTGCTTCGCTGCAAAACCTTGCCAACGGGCAAAGAATTAGCTTTCTGATCCGCCCTGGAACCAAAAAACGATTGAAGCTAATGGACTCTGGTTCTTTTGCTCGAGTTCATGCCATATGTTCAGCCAAGTTGCTTTCTGAGCAAGGCCTTGTCGATCTTTCCGACATTGGTAACCGGCAGAGACTCGACTGTCACCAGCTGGTCCGGATACTTGTATTTGGCGACTCCGAAATCTTTCATCGCGTCTCGAATCTCTTCCAAAGTCAGATTGTAAAAACCATCCCGTAATACAACCACAGCGCAGGTCCGTTCACCGAATCTGTCATCGGGAAGCGCTATAGCTGCAACTTGGGCCACCGATGGAAGTCGATAGATGAGATTCTCAACCTCTTCAGCGCTTATCTTTTCTCCGGCTCGATTAATCAAATCCTTGGTACGGCCCTCTACGACAAGGTT
>JAJYVK010000452.1 GCA_021792075.1 Actinomycetes bacterium
CACGGATGCGCGCTATTATGGCTCCGATACCGCCCCCAAGGTGCGACATCACAACCTCGAGACCGGGGAAGCGGTCGAAGATCCCTCCAGCGATCAGCCTGTAGGTTGCCAAGACCAGCTCATGTTCTCTACCAACGCAGCGATACAGATCGTACTTGTCGTAGTACTGGCTTATCCCCTCAGAGACCGATAGGGCAGGGTGAACGAATATGAACATCCCGGCTTCTTCGAGCGCCTCGTAAACGGGGGTTAGGATCTCGCTGTCTAGGTTGTAGGTGCTGAAGCTGCTGGGAAATGCGACACCTCGAAAGCCATACTCCTCGGCGCATCTTTTCAGCTCAGTTCTCCATCTATCGCTCGTAGGGTCGATGTGCGCCAACGGAGTGAACCTCTTGGGGTATTGGGACTGGACCTTGTGAGCAGTGGCGTTTATGAGTTCACAGACGTCTTGCGTGCCACCCATTCCAGCGCCGCTTGACAGGACCGCAATGTCGATGCCGGCGGCATCCATGGACTCGATGTGGCGCTCGAAAAGGAAGAGCGTGTCGTGATAGGTATAGGCGGGAAGTCCATGTTGTATCAGAATATCGATCTTGCCGTCAGGTTTGAGGTGGGGACGAACAAGCTCTTCGGGTGTGAAGTGAATATGAAAGTCAATGACCTCCGTCATTAGACGCACCTGTCTTTCAGTTTAGGCCTGCGGCATTACGTAGTTTGCTTTGTAGCGAAATTAGCACACGTGAACCCGCTGGAGCGCGAATTCAACCTGGCGGGCAACCAAATCCCGGCTCATTTCGCTAGCTGTTTCTTGCGGGAAGCGACAGATGATCGGCGCTCCTACAGACGCAGAGCATCTTGGGCTGGATCATTGACTTGAATGTCCGGTCAGCTCCTCACTCGCGACATAGACTCGCGCACCAGTTCGAGAGCACCTTCGGGAAAGTCGACGGCTCCGCCCAGTGCAGTTGCGGCTAGCTCTGCCTCCGCACCTTCTTCCATTGCACAGATCAGGCCGACTGTTGCGATCGGGGAGGATCCGAAAGCCAAAAGGCCGTGATTCGCGAGTATAAGCGACATGGTGCCCTCGTTTTCCCTCAGCGTTCGGTCAATCGCTTCGATAGATTTCTTGGAGCCTCGTGGTCCCCATGCCGCAACTGGAACGTCCCTGTCCTGCCCGAATCTGAGCAATGCTTCATATCTGCACGGAAGTGGCCTGTTCGCCAGAGCGAATGCCAGCATATGTGGGGAGTGTGTGTGGATTACGGACTCAGCTTCGCCGCGATTTCGATAGACCGTTGAGTGCATCTCCACAATCTCAAGGTTTGTAGGATCGAGTCGTCCTTCAAGAATGCTTCCGTTCAGATCCACTAGAGCCAGGTCGCCCATGCTCAGGTTGCGAACACCGCCCTTGGTAGTCAAAAGGAACGTGTTCTCGTCTAGTCGCGCACTCAAGTTTGCGTGGCCTGAATGGGACATCACTTGGTTAGTGAACAGCATGTCAACTGCTTCGAGGATCTGCTGTTCCGCTTGGGTTCTCTCCATGGCTATCTCCTTCTCGGAGTCGGGATTTCGTTCTTTGTAGTCACGGCTATAGGAGTCTTGTTAGACATGGCTATGAACCTGATACTACAGCACAGCGGCTGTTTTTCGATAGTGTGGAATCAAGGTCAGTTTGGAGGAATTCGTGGAGAAAGTTTGGATCAACGGACACTTGTTCAATAGAGAGGATGCCAAAATCTCAGTTTTCGACCACGGCCTAGTAACTGGGGACGGCGTCTTCGAGACAATCGGGGTTTACGCGGGAATTGCCTTTGCATTGAACAAGCATCTTCAGCGGCTGCAGAGATCTTCTAAGGGCATCGGCCTTCCGACTCTTGATCTCGTTACGATCAGTGATGGTGTTGCGGCTTTGCTGAAGGAGAACCGCTGTGTCGAGGGGAAGCTGCGGATAACCGTCACAGGGGGTCAGTCGGTGCTTGGCTCCGATCGCATCGGATCTCCTCTAACCACGATCATTGCGACAGGTCCAAGGAGTGTAGGGCTGCCAACAGCAAAGATTCAGGTAGCCCCCTGGCCAAGAAACGAGAGAGGAGTGCTGGCCGGACTGAAGACCATCTCGTATGCGGAGAACGTTGCAGCTCTTGCATGGGCGAAATCAAAAGGAGCTGACGAGGTGGTATTTGGAAATACCGTAGGCAACCTTTGCGAAGGGTCGGGTAGCAACATCTTTATCGCCGTGGGCGGCGAGCTTTTCACGCCACCCCTCTCCTCGGGGGCCCTGGGAGGAATAACCAGGGAGCTGATCGTTTCCCGGCTTGGGATAAGGGAAAGAGATTTCCCTCTGGACATCCTCTATAGCGAGGAACTAGAGGAGTGCTTTCTCTCGTCTAGCGTCAGGGAGGCGCAAGCAATCTCTCATATTGACGGCAAGCCTACAAAGCTTGCGCCAGGTCCGTTGACACTTGAGGTCGAGCGGGAGTTCTCTAGACTGATTGCAGAGGAGTCAGAGAGTGGCGGCAGCCTGTAGAGAGACAGGTCAATTGACTGGCGTTACAGGCGCTCGCGTGTATTGATTTTGAACGGGATCCGCGCACTGGCTCAATTGCATTGAGAGTTTGGGGGTGCAGATGGAGCGTGTTGATCTCCTTTCGTCTGATTTTGTAATTGCGAGAGCAATTGGTATCAGGGGATTCGGTGGAAGACGAGCCGGGGAGATGATGTTCGTCGATTCGGCGGGGGTCTCAAGCGGTTCTCTTTTTGGTGGTGCCGCTGATACTGAGATCAAGAGGCGTTGCAGCCGCATTTCGGCCTCCGGCGAATCCTTTGAT
>JAJYVK010000453.1 GCA_021792075.1 Actinomycetes bacterium
TATAGGGAGGGCTCCCCGTTTCGCACCGGGCCGATTGCAACACTGGCTGACCTCGAGGAGATCACTTAAGCATGGGTACACTGCTACAACACAAAGCGCCTCATGCACCGTCTTAAGAGGCGTCCTCCAGCGGAGGCAGAAGCAGAGTACTACACTCAACAAGCGAGTGAGAGCTCGTGGTTCACACATAACGAAGTGTGCATCAAAGCCGGGGCGATTCAGCGCGTTGGTGTAGTGAGTCAGTAGAGAAGTTGAGATGAGTATGAAAGGAGCAGGTGGATGGGTGATTGGCAGATTGTCGTAGACAAGGCTACGAAAGCGGCTACTACCTGGTCGAGTAGTGATCCCAGCCATAGAGCGTCCATACTTGAATCCATAGGTAGGGGACTCGACGAAAACGCTGAACGCTTGGTGCAGATAGCCGCTGACGAAACGCATTTAGGTAATGCGCGCTTGAGGGGAGAGCTCCTCAGAACAGTCTTTCAGCTTGGTCTGTTTGCAAAAGTATTACGGGAAGGGAGTGCATTCGAAGCGACGATCGACCATTTAGACGATGATTGGGGGATGGGTCCCCGCCCGGACGTAAGAAGAATTCTGATACCAGTGGGTCCGGTAGTCGTCTTCGCTGCTTCGAACTTCCCCTTTGCTTTTTCCACAGTGGGTGGTGATACCGCGTCCGCATTGGCTGCAGGATGTCCAGTCATCCTCAAAGGCCATCCAGGCCACCCGCAACTTACCGAAGCTACAGCAGCCGTGGTAAGTAGGGTGCTCCAGGCTGAGGGCGTAGAGCCCGGGGTCTTCTCAGTGATTTACGGCGAAGATGACGCAAGACGGGTTTTGCTCGATGAAAGGGTCAAGGCAGGGGCCTTCACGGGATCTTTTTCAGCGGGCCGACATCTTTTCGACCTTGCAAGCTCACGACGCGTTCCCATTCCCTTTTACGCCGAAATGGGAAGTGTAAACCCAGTAATTGTCACAAGAGAGGCCATAGAGGTAAGGGGAAAAGAGATAGCACAGGGATACGTAGACTCATTTACTTTGGGTGCTGGACAGTTTTGTACGAAGCCCGGGATCTTGCTGGTCCCCTCCAACAGCGAAATCCTAGACGACATAAAGGGGGCAGTTGAGGAGAAGGAAGCTTCTCAACTGCTAAATGATCACATCGCATCAGGGTTCTCGCGCAGGCTCTCGGAGCTTAGCGGGAACCCATTGGTGAAAGTTATACGAGCTGGTCAAATTTCTGGACAGATTAGCTCTCCTACCCTACTAGCCACCTCAGGAGCAGCCTTTTTAGAGGGTCGTTCTGATCTGGGTACTGAGTGCTTCGGACCGGCCTCGTTGTGCGTCGAATACGATAACGATAGTCAACTCCTAGATATTGTGAGAAGCTTTGAAGGAGAGCTGACTGGGACCATTTGGGCTCAGGGCTCAGAAGGGATCCTTTTCGACCTGACGACGCTCTTGGCAGCGCGCGTCGGAAGGGTCGTGTTTAATGGATGGCCAACAGGGGTATCTGTCACATGGGCCATGACTCATGGAGGCCCTTATCCTGCTACTACGTCTGTTTTGCATACCTCGGTGGGAACTACCGCCATAAGGAGGTTCCTGCGGCCAGTCTCGTTTCAATCGATGCCGGATCATCTTCTCCCACCCGGATTGCAGGAAGAAAATCCTCTTCGGCTTCCGAGGCGTGTAGACGGGGTGCTACAGACTGGAACCCATTCGATAAGTGACAAGGGGGAGTGATGCACCTCGTTCGCTTTTCTGCACTAGGGCAGCCACCCACGACCGGCGTATTGGTTGATGACGTCGTTCACCCCTTGGGTATGGGCTTTTCAGAACTCTTGAGCTTGCATTTAGTGGAGATTCGAGAACTTGTGGAAAAGGCAAAGGACGGCCTGAAAGTCAGAGTTGGAGATGTCAAATTGCTTGCTCCCGCGGATGGACAAACAGAAATATGGGCTGCGGGCGTTACGTACCAGCGTTCTAGAGACGCCAGGGTAGCAGAAAGCAAGTCAGGAGATATTTATTTGCGTGTATATCAATCGAGTCGTCCGGAGCTGTTCTTTAAATCGCTTGCTTGGAAGGTAGTTACAGATGGAGAACCCGTTGGCATAAGAACAGACTCCAAGCTAAACGTACCGGAACCGGAATTAGCGGTTGTCGTGAATGCATTTGGGGAAATTGTAGGTTATACAATATGTAATGACGTATCGTCAAGGGATATTGAAGGGGAGAACCCACTTTATTTACCTCAGGCAAAGGCTTATGCAGGCTCATGTGCCTTGGGTAACCTTGTTCGTCCGTCATGGGAGATGACTGGGGCCGCGAATTTGACAATTGTTGTGGAGCTCCGAAGGCAGGAGCAAGTGATATGGAGTGCCTCGACTTCTACGAGATTTATGATTCGAACGCCAATAGAATTAACACGGCAACTGTTGGAATTTGATCAGTTCCCGAAGGGAGTCATTCTTTCTACGGGTACAGGAGTTGTACCTGAAATGGATGTAACGATGGAAGAAGGAGATCTTGTTGCCATCGAAATTGATGAAATTGGTAAACTGACTAACAAGGTAGTTAGTGGTAAAGAGAGATTTGAGTTTCTTGTCGAACGATTGAAAGGATCATTGCAATCGGTGGGTACTCAAGTAGTTTTCACTAAATAGGCGATCTGGACTTACTCACCAAATCGGAGCCTTAACTTTGCTTGCCTATGCGGCTCGTATTCTGGCGGCTTGTTCTGAGAGATCCCCACAAGTTGGTCTCCATTTATGTAAGTCGTGGACCACGATCTAGCTTACCAAGGCAAGCTCTGAAGGTGCCTG
>JAJYVK010000454.1 GCA_021792075.1 Actinomycetes bacterium
TTTGGGCATCGCGGTTTTGGCGACTTCGTTGATCAGGGTCAAGATGGGTTACCGGAGTTGGAAGGTAGTGCACTGGGCCAGCTATCCGATCTTTGCGCTCTCCGTGATCCATGGCCTTGGATCTGGAACAGACACATCACTTTGGTTTTCGAAATTCATCTACCTCGTGGTTGGCGGTGTTCTGCTGTTGGCGATCATTGCGAGGCTGCTGGCGCATCCCGACCTTCGAATCGGCAAGAAGGTCGCGTTCTTCGGGGCCAGCTTTTTGGTTCCACTGGCAATAGTTGCTTGGGCTGTTTCGGGGCCACTAGCTTCAAATTGGCCGAAACGTGCACAAGGGGGTTTCAAACAAGCGGTGCTGACCTCAGCTCAAGTAACCACTGCGGTTGCCAAATCCAAGCAGAAGATAACCGCAGTCACCGCGCCCCCGCTGCAGCTCAGTTCCACCTACACTTCGGATTGGTCGGGCAGTATCGACCAGTCCCCCTCCAACGCCCAGGGAGAGATCGCGCTCCGCCTTATGGGAAAGCTTTCGAGTTCGCCAGGATACCTGCTCTCCGTTGTTCTCATCGGGGTTCCACTAGATGGAGGTGTATCTATGACTTCGAGTCTGGTTGAGATAGCCTCCACCAGCGGATCAGTTGTGTACAAGGGCAGCGTCACGTCTCTGAATGGAACTACGATCGTCGGCCAGGTCTCAAATGCATCCGGGCAGACTTTAGGCTTCTCTGCGACCGTCAGCCTTGGCTCAAATGGGGCATCCTTTACCGGTGTAGTGGCGGGCTCGAAAAGTTCGTCGTTCTCGAATGGAGTTCCGAGCTACAGCGGACGCGGGTCTGAGTCGAGGGATCACTGATGACAAAGGGTCCAGCTAGATCGTTTCCTCGTTTGGCGTTTGGAGGAAAAGTCCTCGGTTCGGGAAATATTGCCTTGATGCCGTCCTCTACAGTTTTACTTTCCGAGCATGGTTCGTTATTCGGGAGTCCTCAACCCTATTTCTTTAAACTCCATCATTTGAAAAAGCAGCTGTCCGGAAGTGAGCTGCATGGACGCGGTGGTGCGGCGTTTCCTCTTTCGCGAAAGCTTGCAGGGTACGAGCCCTATCGAGGGAAGCTGATAGTGGTGGCTAATGGTTCGGAGGGCGAGTATCTTTCTCGCAAGGATGAGCAGCTCATCGCTCGGCATCCTCATCTCGTGCTGGATGGGCTCTCTATCCTGGGAAGCGCTTTGGATGCCAAGGCCGGTTACGTTCATGTGAAGGCGTCGAAGACATCATCTCAGAGGATCCTTCAAGAGGCGCTTTTGGAAAGGGCGGGCTTGGATCCGTTCCGGATCGAAATTTCGCTTACGGCATCGGAAGTGGGCTACGTGGCTGGGTCAGAGAGTGCCGTCGTCTCCGCGATCAATCATCAAGGCGGACTACCCATTTATTTACCGGATCGGCCAATGGTTCGCGGGGTGAAAAAGCGACCGACCTTGATTGCAAATGTGGAGACACTGGCTCATCTGGCACTTCTCGCGAGATTCGGCTCGGACTGGTTTTCGTCGATAGGTTCGGCCGGTGATTCAGGGACGCGGCTTTTGACTGTTTCGCTGCCAAATAGGTCATCTGGGGTTGTAGAGGTAGTCGCAGGAACGGAGTTCAGCGAGATATTCGAGGTGCTTGGGGTCTCGCGCAGCCAGATCTCCTGCGGTCTGCTGGGAGGGTACTTCGGCCAACTGGTCGATATTGACAAGCTTTGGTCGCTCCGAGCCAGCCATGCGTTTCTCAAAGAGGCTGGGTTTTCATTCGGTGCCGGAGTAGTGGCACTTGCGGATGGCTGCCCTGTTGCAGAGATCTCCGCCATCCTCGAGTACTTGGCGGGCGAATCCGCCGGTCAGTGTGGACCGTGCTACATGGGACTTCCCGAGCTGGCGAAGACATGGCGTGAATTGGTTTCAGGCCGAGTGAATTCGAACTCATTGTCCAGGATCGCGGATCTCTGCGATCAGATCTCGGGTCGGGGCGGATGTGCGATGCCCGATGGAGCCGTGTTGCTGGCGAGGACGGCCCTGAGCCGGTTCAGGCCAGAGCTTCTTAGCCATCAGAGTGCGAGCTGTAATTACCCCGGACTTAGCAGCTCTCTGGTTCCCCCTGTGACTGCTTTGGCGGGGCGGTGATGCGCAATGAAGGCCCGAATAGCAATAAACCCGATTGCTTGTGAGGGCTACGGGATTTGCGCCGAGCTGCTTCCTGAGCTGATCGAACTCGACGAATGGGGCTTTCCAATCCTGAGGTCCAAAGATGTGCCGCTATCTTTGCTGGAGCACGCCAAGCGTGCGGAGCGTCTCTGTCCCACGTTGGCGGTGATCATAAAGCAGAGTTAGCGCTAGATGTTGGTCTCGAACTGTCCTTTAGTGGGAGTAAGGTTTAATTCTCAAACGGAGGCACATTGTCGAGCAAGGAAATGGCGAGTAACGAAGCGTCTTTGAGAGTTGAACCGGGCGCCATCGAAGATGGACCGTTCCGGATGTCACCAATCGTCTTGGCTATTGGGATTGCGATATCTGCGGTATTGCCGGTGTTTCTAACTGGGGCGCTCGCGGTCCAGATTAGAAAGAACCTGGATTTCACTCCTTCCTTGTTGGGTGTGGCCGTAGCGGTATTCTTTTTGTTTGCAGCCTTGGCCTCGTTCGTTTCTGGACATCTTTCTCATCGTATCGACGGATCGTATGTGATTAAGTACTGTATGCTGCTCTCATCTGCGGTCTTAGTCGCAATTGGGACAATTACCGTCAACTACGTGATCTTTGTTATTCTCTTGGCGGTAGGCGGTGCCGTCA
>JAJYVK010000455.1 GCA_021792075.1 Actinomycetes bacterium
ATTGAAGGAAGCAGGCCTAGCCGCGGTTTCGGCATGTACGTCCCATCCGACGTATCGCATGTAGCCCATTTGTCAGCCTCCTCCGCATGTGCTGGCCGCAAAGGCTTTACTACAGGCGCGGCGCGTGCGATTGTCGAAGCTCGTCAAGATGTTATCCAAATCGCTGTTAGTGGTCACCGATTGATTACGTATAAAGCGTTCGCCGGAGCAAGGTTTCACGCAAACGTCAATAGTCAACCACCGGCTATAGCCGCAATTATCAGAAAGGGTTCATCTCCGCTGGCAACTGCGATTGGAAGAGGCAGTTCAAAGGAGTGATGCGACAGGTCCTCGCCGCAAGCGAAAAATCGGATGAACGGCCTCTTCTGAGCCGTAACAGGGTCTCGAAGCGCCCCTTTGAGCGCCGGAAAGCTCTTCTCAAGCGCGTCAAGAACCGACTTCAGCGTAGCTTTGCCCTCGACATCTAACTCCACCTCTCTATCGGCTCCAGCCATAGCGCTAAGGTGATCAGGAAGTCGCACATGAATCATGGCAAAGTCTGCACCTCTACCGACAGCACAGGCGGCAGATCGCGCACAACTGCCTCCCAGCTGTCCCCCGAGTCCGATGAAACGTATATCTGTCCGCCGGAGGTCCCAAAATAGACTCCACAGCTCTCCAAGGAGTCCACTGCCAAGGCATCTCTGAGCACGTTCACATAGCAATTCTCCTGTGGGAGTCCTTTGCTAAGAGCTTCCCACTCGTGACCGCCGCCTCTGCTTCGGTAAACCGTCAGACTTCCGTCAACAAAATGTTCGAAGTCGCTCTTGATCGGAATCACGTACACCGTATCGGACTCGTGGGCATGCACGTCGATGACAAAGCCGAAGTCGGTGGGAAGATTGCCGCTGATCTCATACCAGCTGTCCCCCGCATCGTCACTTCTCATCACATCCCAGTGCTTCTGCATGAAAAGAACCTCCGGCCGCGAGCGATGCATGGCGATCTTGTGAACACAGTGGCCTACTTCTGCGTTCGGATCGGGAATATAACTCGAAACAAGACCCGAGTTGGTCGGCCTCCAAGTCGCACCATCGTCATCAGTCCTGAAAACCCCTGCAGCCGAAATTGCCACAAAAATCCGGCCTTGCTCCCTTGGATCCAATATCACGCTGTGAAGGCACATACCACCGGCTCCAGGCTGCCAAGACGGGCCGGTGTCGCTCATGCGCAAACCAGCCACCTCGCTCCAGGTTTCTCCTCCGTCCCTCGACCTGAACAGCGCCGCATCCTCCGTTCCTGCATAGACCTCCTCCGGATCGGAATAGGAGGGTTCAAGGTGCCAGACCCTCTTGAACTCCCACGGTCGCAGGGTCCCGTCGTACCACTGATGCACTCCGGGAACGCCATCGTATTTGAATTCGTTTCCGACCAAAGTCCAGGTGTCTCCCCCATCATCGGAACGCTGGATATGCTGACCGAACCAGCTACTGGACTGCGAAGCATAGATGCGGTCCGGGTTCACTGGCGAGCCCTTGATATGGTAGATCTCCCACCCGGAAAAATACGGTCCTGCCACTCTCCAACTGCGTCGCCGTTCGTCGGAATCGAGGATAAAAGCCCCTTTGCGGGTACCCGCGAGAACTCTGACTCCAGCCACTTGTCCCCCTTTATGGTTACACCGATTCACAGAACCAGTGCTTGCCAATTAGTGCCGGAACGTGATTCCAATATGAAATTAACGCATTGAGAGGCACCGGTCAATAGATTTCCCTCAAAGCGGTGATCTTTGATAAAAGACGGGCGCCTACTCCAAATAGTCCACCAGCAATCTCCGAGCTGGGAAACATGGGCTCAATCAGATCAATCGGAAGTTGGCCGTGTACTCTCTAAACGATGAAAAAAACAGCTCGAGGCTAAATTGCACTACTCCCTGGTCGCCTCGACCTTCGTCATCATGTTCTTGGCAGAACTACCCGATAAGTCGATGATCTCGTCGATTATCATGGGCTCTCGGCTCGCTCCAACAAGAGTCTTCATAGGTGCTGCAACAGCCTTTTTGATCCAGGTAATTATCTCGGTAACAATAGGAGGCCTAGTGGCCCGAGCTCCACGAAGACCGCTTGACCTGGTCATTGGATTGCTCTTCCTCGCGGGAGCTGGACTAGTCATCAAAGACATGACCACAAGAGCCACCGAAAAGGAGCAGGCGCTGGCGAAAGGCGCTCCCCAAGAGGACTCCGTTCCACAGGTGCTACTAGCGTTCGCCATCACCTTTGTCGGAGAGTTTGGTGACCTCACCCAGATTGCCACGGCCAACATTGCGGCAAAGACAGCAGCGCCGATCCCAGTAGGAATAGGCTCCTTTCTCGGGATCATGGCCAGCACCAGTCTTGGAATCTTCTTCGGATCGAAAGCGCTCTCTAAAGTCCCGATCAAAGCTGTGCAAACGGCCAGCGTTTTGATACTGGCATCACTAGGTATCTTCACTCTCGCAAGCTTGTTTTGATCCAGCTTCGGCGAACTGCGCCAGACCCGCTTTGGATGAAAGCTGGGACCACCTAATTATGATTAGTCGTCAACTACACTTGTGACGAAATTCAATTCCAATTGGCGCGGCTCGTCACCATGCAGAGAAAGATCCCCGATGTTCGGAAAGTTTTGAACATGCAAGCGCAACGCTGTAAAACACCGTGTCACATGGCGGAGAGGGAGGGATTTGAACCCTCGGACCCGGTTTCCCAGGTCAACTCATTAGCAGTGAGACCCATTCGACCACTCTGGCACCTCTCCAGACCGCATTAGCAAAAGTGTAGGAGATCCTAACAAAAAGACAATCATTG
>JAJYVK010000456.1 GCA_021792075.1 Actinomycetes bacterium
GGAAAGGGTATTGAACTTGACGTGGATCCAATGTCCCTGGCGCTAGATGTCATCAGAGGGCTGTCGCTGACGGGTACCAAGGAAGGGTGCGGTGTCGGAGTGTGCGGAGCATGCACCATTATGGTGAACGGTGCTCCGGTGAGTTCTTGCATATGTCTGGTTGGAACCCTAGCCGATAAGGATGTCTGGACCATTGAGGGCTTGGCGGAAAAGATGCCGGAACTCATAGATTCATTTGTAGAAAATGAGGGAATGCAATGTGGCATTTGCACACCCGGCCAGATTGTCGCAGCAGCGTCAATTGATTCAGCTGGAGTCTCGACCCCCGAACAGATCAAAAAGTACATGGCCGGCAATCTCTGCAGATGCACAGGCTATCAAACTATTCTTAGCGCAGTGGAGGACCACCTTGCAGTCAACTGAAACAGAATTTCTTGTCCCGACCTCTGTCTCGGAAGCGTTGCAGAGCATTTCTAAAGAGGACGCGATTTTTCTTGGCGGAGGGACTTCTACCGCGCTGTTGTACAAGACGCGCCTGATTGAACCGTCCAGGGTCGTCTGGCTCGGCAACGTTGGCGAGCTAAAAGGTATATTCGCTTCAGACGGCGAGGTCAAGATTGGCTCTATGACGACTGCAGCGGAGATTGCAGCAAATCGCGATATTGCCCGGCTGCTGCCAGGTGTCAGCACGGCGTCAGGGGTGATAGGAAACGCACGAGTGCGAGCAATGGCAACCCTTGGAGGCGCTCTTGCGCATGCCGATCCCCGGCAGGACATGCCTCCCGCGCTTATCGCTGTGGGCGCCGAAGTATCGGTGAAGAGCAGCTCGTCGAGTAGGAGAATTCCGTTGGCAGAGTTCTATGAGGGATTTCTTGAGACGGTTCTTGCCCCGGATGAGCTGATTACCGAGGTAACTATTCCTCTTGTTGCAAATCGGCGATCGGCATATATTCGCTATACCCCAACATCAGAAGGCGATTATCCAACAGTCGGAGCAGGATCATCGATCACCTTTGGCTCAGACGGAAAGACAATTGAAGCAGCATCGGTGGTTCTTTGCGGGGTCGGAAGCGTCCCGGTAACTTCCAACCAGGTATCCCAGTTGCTGGTTGGGACAGCTGGTGACGATGCCACTCTCAGGAGAGCAGCTGAAGCTGTCCGCGATATTGTAGAACCTCAAGATGATGAGCGTGGAACAGCGGCATACAAGCGTGAGATGGCGTCCATCTTCGCGTTCAGGTCACTGAAGTCCTGCTTGGGCAGCTGACAAAGCTGGATGGAATACGAGCCAGGCTAATTGCCTTAGAAGACGAGTTCCTCTAGGCAATTAGCCTCAAGCGCTTCGGAGTTCTGCTGCGATGCAGCTCCATAATTGCCTTGGCAAGGGTGGAGTTATCAGCTTTGATCGCTTCAAGGATGTCAAAATGCTCTTGAACGCCTGGCGTTCCCCGACTGGGTTCGCCTTCCTTTACGGGCCGTTCGAACATCTGCAGCGAGATCTGGAATGTCTCGATAATTAGGTCTAGAGCACGATTGTGAGCGCACTGAGCAAGAGCGGTGTGGAATTCCAAGGAATGGCTAAGGCTGTAGTTATCCTCCTCGACGGCTATCTTGGCCCTGGTACATATCTCATCCAGCCTGGCAATGTCCTCCTCGGTGATGCGTTCACAGATCAGATCTATCAGACCTAGCTCAAACGTCAGGCGGGCCTCACGCACTTCAGCCGCTGATATGGCTGCCGCCGCAAGCATGTCATTTAGTCCCGCACCTATTTGAAGTGAGCTTGGCGCCTTCACGAAAGCACCACCGCGCGATCCGACTCGCACTTCAACTAATCCGATGGTTTCGAGGATCCTAAGAGCATCTCGAACCGTCGCCCTTCCGATGCCAAAAGAGCTGCACAGCTCTCTCTCGGTAGGCAGCCGATCTCCCGGCTTGAGCTTGCCCTCTCTTATCAAGGCTCTTACGCGATCCACGATGATCGATGAGATCCTGACAGTGGTTATCGGACTGAACATCTGACTCATGCCATGATCATTCTTGGATGACTCCGGCTTTTCCATTTCGCCCACTTTTGCTCCTGTATATCTATTGCTGACCCCTGGAAGTGACCCACAAACATAACCCACACTAGCCGATCAGCTACCCCTTACCATTTTTATCACCTGGAGCAGCATCTGTCACGGCGTTTCGGTCGCGTTGAAATTTCCGGTTCATCTTACAACATCCCATTCAAAGCTCTTTCGGGACGCATCGTCTTTAGTTACGGCGACAGTGACGGCCTTGCTAAACAGGCAGTCGCAAGAGCTCCCGGGACGGAAGCAGAAAGTACAGAATAAAAAATCAGCAGCTTGATGTGCCTGCACATGGGTATGACAATAAGATTAATATTCCGGGCTAGCCAGATTGGAGTTGCTTCGCGCGCACGCAGCACTTATCCAAGAGCAGTATGGCGCTGGTCAGCTAGTGTTTTGTGCTATGGTAGTCATTTGTGCCGCCTAGGCGAAGAATGGGATATTTACTAAGGGGAGCTTGTTTAATGACCAATGTGACGAGAACTTCAACGAGCCATTATGAGGTTCAAAAGAAACGTCGAGCTCAGTTCATAGAAGACTGGCGGGGCAATCAGCGAACCGTCATCGCTCTAGAGGACGTCGACATGCGTCAAACAGACCGCCGCCTTATATCTGGAGCCTACATAGGTCCCGATGCCGATAAGCCGACGAGAACGATGGACGGCGCGGCACATGAAATCCCTTCAGGCGTCACATCGACAATTCACCGCCATTCGTGGGATGCAATGATGTTTTGTGTGGGTGGA